>DATDTH010000476.1:0-7861 GCA_035290985.1 Pseudomonas sp.
GATGCCCGCGGCGCCCGCGGGCGAGTAATCGCTTAAAGCGCTTCGGCGAAGCCTAATAGGTCAGACGGTAGGTCGAGTTAGCGCAGCGTAACCCGACAACAATGCTGTCGGGTTGGTAAAACGTAACCCGACCTACGAAAAGCGGATGTGCCTGCTCTGGTAACCCGACAACGATGCGCACTGCGGTCATATACGCGGCGCGCTGGGCTTGCTCCGATCTTTATGCCGGCACGACCAGGATCTTGCCGTCGCGTTCGCCGCTGGCGGCGGCCGCGATTGCTTGCTTGATCTGGCTGAGGTCATAGGTGGCGGCGACGCGGGTGTGCAGTTTGCCGCTGGCGATCAACTGGGTCAGTTCGCCGAAGACCTTCATCTGCTGGGCCGGGGTGGCCAGGCGGAACCACTTGGCCAGCCAGAAGCCGCGCAGGCTGACGTCGCGGAAGACGAAGGAGGACGGCGACACCTGGCAGGGCTCGCGGCTCATCATCCCGTAGTTGACCAGCACACCCCCCTCACTGAGGCTGGCGGCCAGGTGGTCGGTGGCGCTGCCGCCCACCGCGTCTATGCCCAGGCGAACCGGCGCGCCGCCCGTGGCTTCACGCACGCGCTTGGCCAGGTCGGGGCCGTCCACCAGCACCACGTCGCCGCCTTCGGCCTGGACGCCCTCGACCGCCGATTCGCGGCGCACCACGTTGAGGGTTTTGAATCCGCGCAGTTTGGCCAACTGGATCAGGTAGCTGCCCACGCCAGAGTTGGCGGCGTTCTGGATCACCCAGTCGCCGGGCTGCAGGTCGACGAACTCGCTGAGCAGCAGGGAGGCGGTGGGCGGGTTGACGGTCATCATCGCCAGTTGCAGCGGATCGGCTTCCGGCAGCGGGATCAGCTTACCGGCCTCGGCGTTCAGGTGGCTGACCCAGGTGCCACAACCGACGGGCAGCAACACCAGTTGACCGACTTTCAGCTGGGCCACGTCCGGGCCCAGGGCATCCACGCGGCCGACCCCTTCGTTGCCGCCGATGGCCGGCAGCGGCGGCAGGATGCCGTATTCGCCGGTCAGGGTCAGCACGTCGGAGGGGTTGATCGGCGCGGCGAGCACCTTGACCCGGACCTGGCCCGCGGCCGGGGCCGGCAGTTGCAGGTCGACGGCGTCGATCACGTCCTGGGGCACCGGGCCGCGGGTCTGGTATTGGGCTTTGAGCATGGATGTTCTCCGGGTTGAGGCATTCGGGTGGAGCAGAGTCTAGACCGCAGTGGCTGGGTTGTGCCGAATCCCGCCCCATCGATCTCGGTGATGCGCCGCCGGTGTTGCATGGCAAGCGAACCTTGAGCGACCTTCGAGGGTCGGAACTGAGTGGCCCGGGGCAATGCCCCGCGTCTGCCACTGGGCCGAGCGATGCATAACGGGAGAGGATGGCATGACTTACAATTGGGATCTTATCGAGCGTTTGCTGCACGAAGTGCAGAATGGTGCGGGCAAAAGCTTCGCGCCGCGGGCCTATGCCGAGGAATTGGCCCAGGAGCTGGAGCGAGCGGGCGAGTCCATCGGCAACCTCGACAGCCTCAAGGCGCAAGCGGCGGACTACGAGTCGCAGTTGCTAACGGCCGGCTTCATCGCGCCGCGCCCAGAAGACGAGGGTGGTAATGGCGAGAACTTCATCCTGACCGAGCGCGGCGCGCAGTTGCTGAGCATGATCGACAGCAGCTTCCCAGGCGACGAGCATCCGCGCGAGTTGCTGGACCGGCAAGGCACGGCGGCCCTGGTGCCGGAAATCTTCGATGAGATCGCCGCCAAGGCCAACCTGCTTTAGGCCGAGCCCTGTCGATTTCCTCCGCCCTCGGCGCTCATGCAAGCCCGGGGGGCGGGTTCTTCCCGGTGGCGTGAATGGGAAGCTGGGTGTCGCTTGCGGGGCGAGCCTTGGCGGGGGCTTTGTTAGCGTTCTTCCCGGACACCGCAGTTCGTGGTGTCCATCTCGTTCACGAGCAGGGAAGGACTCATATGAAGTTTGTCGCAAAATTCCTGGCCGTCGCGTTGTTGAGCGGTGTCGCCAGCCAGGTGTTCGCCACCACCCTGGAGCATTGGCCGGCACCCGCGGCCCAGCAACTGAATGCCCTGGTCAAGGCCAATGCCCACAAGGGCAATTACGCCGTCTTCGATATGGACAACACCAGCTACCGTTACGATCTGGAAGAGTCATTGCTGCCGTTCATGGAAATGAAGGGGGTGCTGACCCGGGAAACCCTCGATCCCTCGCTCAAACTGATTCCCTTCAAGGACATCGCGGGCCATAAGGAAAGCCTCAACAGCTACTATTACCGGCTCTGCGAAATCGACGACATGGTCTGCTACCCCTGGGTCGCCCAGGTGTTTTCCGGCTTTACCCTGAAAGAACTCAAGGGCTATGTCGACCAGCTGATGGCCCATGGCAAGCCCGTGCCGAGTACCTATTACGAGGGCGATACGCTCAAGACCATCGAGATCAACCCGCCGAAAATCTTCACCGGGCAGAAGGAGCTGATGAACCTGTTGATGGAAAATGGCATCGAGGTCTATGTCATGACCGCGGCCCATGAAGAACTGGTGCGCATGGTCGCCTCCGATCCGCAGTACGGCTACAACGTCAAGCCGCAGAACGTCATCGGCGTCACCACCCTGTTGAAGGACCGGGTCAGCGGCGCGGTGACCACCGCGCGCAAGCAGATCGCCGCCGGCCAGTACGATGAGCAGGCCAACCTCGGCCTCGAACTGACCCCTTACCTGTGGACGCCCGCGACCTGGATGTCCGGCAAATATGCCGCGATCCTGAGCTATATCGACGAGTGGAAAAAACCCGTTCTGGTCGCCGGCGATACCCCGAGCAGCGACGGCTACATGCTGTTCCATGGCACCGATGTGGCGAAGGGCGGGATTCACCTCTGGATCGACCGCAAGCCGAAATACCTGGTGCAGATCAATGGCATGATCAAGAAGCACGCCCAGGCGCAGTTGGCGAACGGCTTGCCGGTCACCGCCGACAAGAACTGGATCATGGTCAAGCCCGAGGAGATTCAGTAAGTCGGCTGTATCGAGGCTGACAGCGGCCTCTCGGCTGGCAGCTCAGGCTGCCAGTTTTCCGATAAGGGACATTGTGCATTGGTCGTGTGCTTGGTGTGCTCGTCCGGCTATGCTTCAGGGAGATTTCGCATCAAGGGGGCCGTATGTGCAAATGGCTACTGGCCTTGGGGATGCTGTGGCTGAGCATGACGGCAAGCGCCGACCCGTTCCGGGTGGGGTTCGGCACGCATAAACCGCCCTATATCTTCGAGGGGGAGTCGCGCGGCCTGGAATACGACCTGGTGGCCGCGGCCCTGCGCAGTGTCGGCTACGAGATCGAGGCGTACTACGCACCCATGGAGCGTCTGCACCTGATGCTGCGTCGCGGTGATATCGACTGCATCGCCACCACCAACGAGCAAAGCGGTGTGGCGGCCTACTATTCCACCCCCTATATCCATTATCACAACGTTGCGGTGGCACTCGCTTCACGCCAGTACCAGATAGCGACCATCGCCGACCTGGGGCGCTATTCGGTCAGCGCTTTTCAGCGCGCGCGCTTTCTGCTCGGACCCGAATTCCAGCGCATGGCCGAGGCCAACCCGAACTACCGGGAAGAGGCGCAGCAGATCACCCGTAATCGGCTGCTGTTCACCGGGCGCATCGACGTGGTCATAGCCGACTTCAGAATTCTCAGGTATTTCAATCTGGAAGTGATGGATCAGGTCGATGTTTCCCAGCCGTTGACGCAGTACCCGATCCTGGCGCCGACCCCCTATCAGTTGGGCTTCCGCTTCCAGTCGCCGCGCGATCAGTTCAATAGGGGGTTGGCGGCCATCCGCCGCAGCGGTGAATACGAGACCATCGAACGGCGTTATGCCCAATATTGAACAGGCCGCGCGCTCACGCAGGGAGGGCAAGATGACAGTCAAGGGGGGCTTTACGGCCTGGAACCTGGGCGCCTGGCTGCTATCGGGGGCGGCCTGGGCGCTCGAGCCGCGGGTCTATCCCGGCGAGCAGGGCGCCTTGCAGGTCTGGTCCCTGGTCACGGGGCTGGAGCATCCCTGGAGCCTGGCCTTTTTGCCCGACGGCGCCATGCTGGTGACCGAGCGACCGGGGCGCTTGCGTCTGGTCGGGGTGGAGGGGGCCTTGTCGGCTCCCGTGCAGGGGCTGCCCAGGGTTTATCACCGGGGCCAGGGCGGCTTGCTGGATGTCGCGCTTTCGCCGACCTTTGCCCAGGACCGCCTGGTCTACCTGTCCTATGCCGAGGCGGATGACGGATCGAATGCCGGTACGGCGGTGGGCCGCGGTCGGCTGTCGGCGGACCGGGCGCGACTGGAGGGCTTCGAGGTGATTTTTCGCCAGACGCCCAAGCTGTCCAGCGGCGCGCATTTTGGTTCGCGGCTGGTGTTCGACCACGCCGGTTATCTCTTTATCACCCTGGGGGAAAACAACCAGCGCTCGACCGCCCAGGACCTCGACAAGCTGCAAGGCAAGGTCGTTCGCCTGTACCCGGATGGGCGAGTGCCGGCGGACAACCCGTTCGTCGCACGCCCCGGTGCGCGCCCGGAAATCTGGTCCTACGGCCATCGCAACCCGCAAGGCGCGGCGTTGAACCCCTGGACCGGCGAGCTCTGGACCCACGAGCACGGTCCGCGTGGCGGCGATGAAATCAATAAACCCCTGGCCGGCAAGAACTACGGTTGGCCACTGGCGACCCATGGCATCGACTATTCCTTTCTGCCGATTCCCGAAGCCATAGGCCCGACGGCCGAAGGCACCGAGGCGCCACTGCATGTCTGGACGAAATCCCCGGCGATCAGCGGTATGGCCTTCTACGCCGGCGAACGCTTCCCGGCCTGGCGGCAAAATCTTTTTATCGGCGCCTTGGCTCAGCAGGCCCTGATTCGTCTCGAGCTGAAGGGGGACCAGGTGGTGCATGAGGAGCGCTTGCTGGAAGGGCTGGGGGCGCGTATCCGCGATGTGCGCCAGGGGCCGGACGGTTACCTCTATGTGCTGACCGACGAGGCGGACGGCCAGTTGCTGCGGCTGGGGTTGCGGGCCGAGTAGCCGGCCGGCCCACGAACGGTCAGTGGGTGAGCGTTTCCTCGTCCTTATCCTGCTGGGCCGCCAGCAGGTCCGGTTCCATGGGTTCGGTGAGTACGCTGAAGTCGGTGATCTCGATGTCGCCACGGCCCTGGCCCAGCAGGTGGAAGGAAAAGGCCTTGCGGGTGGCGGGGTTGTCGAAATCGAAGCTGAGCACCACGGATTTACCGGCCTTGAGCAGCGGCAGGTCCGGGATATGCACGGCCACATCCCGGTCGAACTCCTTGGCTTTGAGTACGAAGGTCGCGCCCTTGCGGTCCATCCGCACGGCCCGGATCTTCAGGGTCACGGTGGTGTGGGTGCCTTTGGGCAATTCCAGGTATTGCGCACCGATCAGGTTGTCGGCCCAGTCGTCGGTGGTTTTCTCCTGGAGCTTGATCCTTTCCCGAGTGGCGAACTGGTATTGCTGACCGATCTGGCCACCCAGCAGGGATTGATCCAGCAGTGCGGCGCGTTGGGCGATCGAGCGGGCCTGCTTGCCGCTGAAACGGCCGAGGTAGCGCGCACTGTCGGCGATAAAGCCTTCACTGGCGTAGCGCCGGCAAACCTGCTGGAAGTCGCACTCGGTGAAGGTGCCCTTGCCGTCGTGCAACCGTAGCAGGCCATTGGTGTAGGACATGATCTCGCGCCCATCCGCATAGTCGCGAAACAGCGAGCGGCCGGAGAGGCTCGCCGACACCGGCAGGTCGAAGTAATCCAGCACCGAGGCACTCAGGTCGATATGTCCGTAGACCCCGGGCTTGACGGCGGGTAACGCTGCCTGCTCGGGTGCCAGGACCAGGTTGAAGCCCCAGGCCGAGGCCAGGCGGACCTTTTCGATGCCGTGGGACTCATCCGAAGTGACGATCACCAGGGTGTCCTTGAGGACGCCCTGCTTGTCCAGTGCCTCGAGGAAATCGGCGATCGCATCATCCAGGTAGCCGATGGCGGCGCTTTTGGCCGTGGGGTAGCGGTCCAGGTACGCCTGGGGCGCCGAATAGGGTTGGTGCGTGCCGACGGTCAGCAGGGTGAGCATCCAGGGTTGCTTCTGCCGGCGCAGTTGCTTGACGTAGCCCAGGGCGCCCTCCAGGAAGGCCTTGTCGTCCATGCCCCAGGGAAATTCGAGGTAGGGCTTGTTCTTGAACCAGTTGCGCCCGAGGGTCTTGTCGAACCCCATATGCGGCATGATCTTGTCCTTGGCCATGAAGCGCAGGCCGGCCCCTTGTAGGAAGTGTGTGCTGAACCCCTGGCGGCTCAGTTGCGCCGGCAAGCATTCCAGGTTGCGCACCTGGTTGTTCAGCAGCTCCACGCCCTTGGGCGTGCCGCTGTCGAACTTGTCGTAGTCGCCGCAGAGCATGGGGTAGAGGCCCCGGATGGTCTGGTGGTTGTGCAGCACATAGTCCGGGGTGTTCATGGCACGTCCGGCCCACTGGCCGAGGCGAGGCATCAGGTCTTCCTGGTAGCTGCTGGCGATCGCCGCCCGGTTGGGCGCCAGGTAGGCGCCGGGTATGCCTTCCAGGGTGATGATCAGCACGTTGCGCGCCTTGCCGGGGCCGACGAACAGCTTGGTGCCGTTCAAATCCAGCTGGGTCAGGCCGGCGATGTCCGGTGCCGCCTCGGGGCTGTCACCGTCCAGCCAGTCTTCGACCCGTAACTGGCCGACATTGAAGGCTTCGGCCAGTAACTTGTGGGGCAGGTTGAATTGCTTCCACTGATCGGCCTCGCTCGGGTTGGCGTACTGGTTGGCCGCGTGACCCACCAACAGTGCCACCGGCAGGGCGTACCAATAACGCGACAGGGGCGCCGCCTGGGCTTTTCGCCGCCCCCACAGCAGATAGACCAGCATGCCGCCGGCCAATGCCAGGGCCAGCAAGGGATTGGCCAGGCCACTGCCTTGAGTCGAGTGATCGAGGAATTGTGGATCGATCAGGTATTGGACGTCGCTCGCTGCGGGCATGCGCCCGACGGCGCTTACCAGTTCGGCATTGCCCAGGGTGAAAACGCCCCAGACCAGCATCGGTGGCAGCGCCAGCCAGAGCGGGCGATTGTGCAGCAACAGCAGCAGCAGGCAGCCGATGCCCAGGTCGGAAAAATAGCCAAAGCCATCCGACCAACCCAGCCCGTACCGGCTTGCCATGGGGATCAGGAGGAATACGATTGCCAGGGTCACGAATGAACCACTGGGGTGCTGCAGCCAACGGCTGAAAAGGCGCACGGAAACTCCCTGATAAGCGACTGTTGTCCAGCTAGCGTTTCGCGGACAGGTCAATAAAAAACCTGAATGACACGATTCTGAAACAACATTCTGTTAGCCGCCAGGGGGTGGGGCGCAAAGTGCGAAATAAAGTGTAAGACAGCGTATTTTCTGGGTTTTTATCCCCTTGGTCGTTACTAAAAGTGCATGGCTTATTCTGATTTTGAGGCTGCGTCGGGACGACTGTTTTTATGGAATTCAGTTCAATTCAACTCGGGCGATGCAGGGTGTTGATCTTCCCTGTGCCTCGGTGGACAGGCGCCATAACCTGACGTGAGCTTGTTGTATTCACTCGTCATACCCGCGAAGGCGGGTATCCAGTGCGCCCGGAAAAGCGCAAGCGAAGCCCGTAGGCTGGCGTAGAGCCGCTGTCCGGCGAAACCCAGAACTGCGCAATACGCCTTGTTCGCCGAGCCGTAAGGTGGGCAAGACTAGGTGGAAGCGCTAAACGTTTGGGTATCAGGGCTGGCTTGAGCCGCGCTCGGGCGAGC
>DATDTH010000477.1:0-6739 GCA_035290985.1 Pseudomonas sp.
CCCTCACCGCAGCCGACATCGAGCACAGTGTCTTGCGGGCGAATCGGAAATCCTTGGAGCAACTCGCCGCTTTCGGTATTGAACCAGCCGCTCATGCTCGCATCCACCAAAGCAAAATCCCCCAGCGGCTCTTCCTCGACCGGCGTGGTAGGTGTCGACTCCAACTCACGAGCTGACTCGGTGGCGCCGAAAAGACGTTGTACAAAACTGAACATCACTGCACCTTGAGTGGTTGTATAACAGGCTCGCCCTCGATACTCGCCTCAGCATCCCTGGCCAGAAATCGCTTCGCGATATGGGCGCCGCGTAACCGAATCGGCGTTTCAATCAAGCGGTAGTTCAACTCGCTGAGCATGATCAGCAAGCAAGCCGCCGTGATCAGCAGGGGAAAGAACAGTTCATCACCGGGAGTTACCCCCGGTCGCAGGCGGAACCAGATCTCCCGGGCCAGGTAAAACGCCGGAACATGGATTAGATAAATAGCGTAGGAGCGCGTCCCGACCCAGAGTAATAACTGTCTGAAGGGGCTTATCGGAACGAACAGACGCAGGTCGTACGAGGCCATCCAGACCAGCAGCGCCGATAGTACGGCGAACAGGCTGAACTTATAGGACACCACATGCAGGACCTCGGAGCCCAGCACACCCATGCAGAAGAAGATCCCAAGCATTACCAGCGTACCCGCGCCCCACACCTTGGTGAGCAACACCGGGCGCACTATGGTATAGGTGCTGCACTGGCTCCAGATAGCCAGCAGCACACCAAGAGCGATCGCATCAGTGCGGAACATTACTGTCATCAGCGTCCGGCTCGACACTAACTGTATGATCACTAGGGCGATTAGTACGTAAGGCAGAAAACGTCGTGTCAACAGCACCAGTAGAGGTAATACCAGATAGAACTGTTCCTCAAGTGACAAGGTCCAGTAGACGAAACTGGCACCATACTCGCTGCGCCCGAAGGTTTCCGCAAAACGCACATTAGCCACCTGCAGCACGCCGGCCACCGTAGCTTCAAGATTCGCCCGAAAAGTTCCAAAAGCACCCGATTGATTGAACAGTACCGACGCCAACAAAACTAGGGTCAACCAGATCCAGGCCGATGGCAAAATACGCCAGGCGCGGCGAATCCAGAAAGCCACCGTAATACGCATCGATATGTCCGCACTACTACTGGCCTGCAGCCTAGGCACCAGCTCGCGAGCGATCACGAAACCGGAGATTGCGAAGAACAGGTCGACGCCGAACCCTCCACCGAAATAGGCCGCGAGGCGCGCTAGCCCAGGTGTGGACCAAGTGAACAGGTTGCCCAGCGCATGATGCATAACAACAAACAGCACGGCAAAGGCCCGTAAAATTTCAATGTCATCTATACGCTTGCTCATCAAGACACATCATTCTGCAAGGGCTTGCGCGCCAGTATGATCTGGCTTTTTGGCAATGCCTGATCCAATGCCGCGCGTATCTTCTCCCCACCTGGCATGGTGATGGTTGCATGCCACAGGCTCGCCCAGCTATTGAGCAGCGGATGAAACGGCCCCTCGATCTGATCATGGGTAGCGCCGCTGAACACATGGCCTTCAGCCTGTTTACTGCCCCAAAACAGCATCATCCAGAGGGTCCAGTAAAAACCGTAAAACTCTTGCGACTCGATAACCAGACCCGCTTGCTGCACCAGGTCGGCAAAGGCTTGACGGGAATAGACTTGAATATGATTCGGCGCGGCGAAATGCACACTCGGCGCGATGTGCCGTTGCAACTCTTCGCTGGCCTGATCGGGTACCGAAATGAAGTACTGCGCACCTGGGCGGCCGACCCTGACCAACTCCTGAAGAATGGCCAGTGGCTGTTCGACATGTTCCAGCACTTCCAGAGCTATGACTTTACTCGCCAGGTTGTCGGGCAACGGCAGTGGCAGGCTGTCTGAAACGATACCCTGGGCCTCACGAGCCGGTGTTTCCCGTACCTTTTCTCGCAATACCTCGATCTTGGCCGCCTCGCTGTCGGTAAAAATGACATGGGCGCCACGCCTGGCACAAAAGAGTGTCGATCCGCCGTGTCCGCAACCGAGGTCCAGAACTATATCGTCGGCGTCGATGGGAAAGCCACGAAACAGCTCATTCGTCGCATTCTGAAACCAGCCTCCCATCACCGCGTCTACCAGACCGCAGTCACGGGAGTCGACCGTCGGCCCCGGCGATATTACCTCGGGCACCGGGATCAACTCCGAATCAGGCACTCGGCATAAGCGGCGCCACCATTCACGCAAGGCTCGCATACTCGACCGCCTCCCTGTTCAACAGAACCTGGAGCTTCTCGCTCGCCACCGCACGGGAACAATGCTGGCGCATACGCTCAGTGGCTGCTGCAGACATCTGCCTATAGCGCTCAGGCTCTCCGGTCACACAAGAATAAGCATCCCGATAAGCGTCGCGCAGCGATGCCCAGTTGAGTTGATGCCGCTGGGTGCGATAGGCCAACCGCGGATCGTGGGACCAGGCGGTTGAGTCCAGCCAACTGTCGACGACGAAGGCCACCCGCTCATCAATATAGTCAATCATCGCCGAATGCCGCGGAGAGATCGCCGGCTTGCCGCAGGACAGAAACTCCATAAGCGGCAGACACTGCCCTTCGCCGTGAGAGGCATTGACGGCAAATGCACTTGCCCGGATCAAGGTCTCGAAATCGCTACCCTCCAGGTAGCCGTGCAGCAGCACGATGCGGCAGCTGAACCTGGGCATGCGCGCCATCCAGATCAGCATGTCGTGCATAGCCGACAGGTACTCGTGGTGGCCCAACTTGAATACCAGGGTTGCGTCGGGCGTATCGCGAAACGCCGCACAGAAGGCGGTCAGCATGTCGGCCCAGTTTTTGCGCCCGTCGTAGGGGTTGAACAGGGCGGTGAAGATTACCCCAGACAGCTGCAGTTCCGACTCGCTCGGTTGCCAGTCGGGCATTTTCGGCGTGACGCCTTTGGCCGCCGGCTGCGGCGGCTCGACGGTATTGCGCGGCTCCATAGGCGCCAGCTCGACCAGAGGCTTTGTCCGCCCTGGCAGGAAGGGCAGCAGTGGATGCAGCACATTCAGGTACCACTCGCCCAGATAACGCCGGGTGATCCGATAGCACGACTCCTGGCGGCCGGCCGAGGGCTCAACCGGTTCGCTGCCAGCCTGCGCGCGTGCCGTGGTGTTCTCATGCTCGCGAATCGCCTGCACCACACATGCAGTCGCGTCGGGCCCGGAGATATGAGGGCGCAACTCCGGATCATGGCTATCCACCACCACCCCTGAGCGCACCCGAATCGTTACACTTTCCAGCAACGGTAGTTGCCCTGGTTGCTCACGAAGCGCTGCGAACTTGTCCCACACCGGTGAAGGCACCGAAATAATCGGAAAGTCCGCCCCCATCTCGCGACGCACTGCCTTGACTATCATCTGCGAGTGCGTAATACCGCTGCCACAGCTCCTTAGCACATGCCGCCAATCCTGCTGCGGCTCGTCCAGCCATGCCTCGTTGGGAATGCTGTCGAACTCCCAAGCGAACACGGGAACGGTCGGACAACGTAACTTCAGGTGAGTCTTGTGCGGTGGCGAAAACGACAGGAACAGACACCTCTCGCCAGCGGCCCGGGACTCATCGTAAAGCCGGTCGACCTCGCGCTCGGGTTGTTCGACCACCACGACTTCGCCCAACTCCTGCAGCACCGGCAGAAAGTCGCGCAGGACGAAGTAATAGCTGTACTCCGGCAGCCCCATGCTGCTGGCGATCGTCGCGGCGGTCACCTGCGAATAGACCAGGAACCTCATAGCATTGCCCCCCCTGCAAAACCTACATCGACTTGTGCCGACTGCGCGGAGGCGATCTGTCCGAGAAACGCGCCAAGCGGCCCGGCCACCCGGTCGATGGAAGCAAAGGCCTGCATCCGCGCGTCGGCCTGCTCTGCCATCTCGCGATAACGCTCGGGTTCGTCCTTCGCCACCCGATAGCTGTGTTGATAGGCCTCGACCAGCGACTCCCAGTTCAGCCGATGGCGGTGAGTCATAAAGATCCCGGTCGGATCGTGCGGCCAGCAGAAAGGCTCCAGCGAGCACTTCACCAGGAACGCCAGTCGCTCGTTCACATAGTCGGCCATTGCCGTATGGGTCGGAGCGATAACTGGTTTGCCAGCGCTGAGGAATTCCATCAGCGGCAGGCAAAGGCCCTCACCCGAGGACGCATTGACGTAGTAGCTGGAGGCCTCGATCAGTTGACGATACTGTTCGTCTTCGAGAAAACCATGCAGCACAAGGACCCGGCAATTGAAGGGTGCCAGTCGCGACAGCAGGGTCATCAACACGATGCGGTAATGCCCAAGATCGTGGTGGGTCATCTTCACGATCAGCGTGGCATCGTCGCTGTCCTTGAAGGCCCAACAGAATGCCGTGATCAGTTCGACCCAGTTTTTACGACTGTCCGCGGGGTTCAGCACTGTTGTGTAGACCACGCCGGAGACATCGATAAGATGCAGCGGTGGTTCGGCTGCAGGCGCGGGGTCATTGACTGCAGTTGGTGGCGCAACGGCAGGTGTCGACGCCTGCTTCGCCGGAGTAATACTTAGGGCGGGCTCCATAGGCAGGCGGATTTCCCTCAACCAGCCCTTAAATAGCGCTTTGCTGAGTTGCCAGAACTGGGTAGGGGCGGCTACTACTGCAGGGGGTGCTTCGCCTGGCTTGCGTACCAGGCCATCCGCCGACAGACCGAGCATCGGACTGTCTATCACCACGCCAGAAAACGGGAATTGCCGTTCGCCCAGTTGCGGATAGGTCTGCGTCGCAGCCTTGCCGCTGCGATAGCGATCCCAGACGGGTGCCGGCAACGCAATGACCGGATAACCTGGAGGCATGGCGCTCTCGACCAAACCAGCGGCTTCCCGACTGGTGCTGATGCCCCCTCGCAGATGGGCGAACGCGTAGCGCCAATCATTCTGCGGATTACCCTCCCAGGCGACTGACGGCAGTGAGTCAAATTCCCAGGCGAAGACCACAATGGTTGGGCAACTCAGCCCCAGGGGCGCTTGATGAGGGGGGCTGAAGCTGAGGAATACCACTTCCTCGCCAGCGGCATGGTGCTGCTTATACAGCGCTTCGATTTCCGCAGTGCTTTTGACCAACTGCACGCGCCCGAGACGCTCGAGGACGGGGAGGAAATCCTTCATCAGAAAATAATAACTGTACTCCGGCTTACCCAGAGCACCCTGGATACTAGCCTGATCGATTTTCGATCCAACCAGAATGATCATATTCGCGAGAGTACTCCTCGACACCTGCGCTGCGGCAGGCTCGGTTGACTTCTTATTAGGTTCTATACCCAGAGGAGGCGCAGTTTACACAAAGTTTCGTGATTCTCCGCGTCAAAAATAGCCCCTGGCTTACGCAGGACATCCTACTTTGTCAGAATCGCGCACGACTCAAAAGACTCACCCGGAATGCCGGCAATAGCCGAAGCCAGGCAGCCTGGGGTACTGATTCCCCCACTTATAAGTTCAAGCCCGACAGGCTGCCAAGGCCAACAGGCCCTACTACCTACTAGTAGTGCAGATTCGCCAATGTGGCTGGGGGGGGCGCACCATAAAGCTCACGGGTTGCCTCGGTGGCCTCACCCGCCCTTGCATGATGCAGTCCTAGGGAAGGTGCACAGCACTTTGGCCAGGCACAGCGCGCACGGCACCGTGCTCGTCCACCCGATACTGCGCCCGTGCCAGGGGCACCATCCGCAGTTGGCTGTAGCGAAGCGGTAGCACCTTTTCCAGCGGCAGTCGTGTATCGAAAAAATTTAGGAAGCTGCCATATACATGGGAAGGGAAGTTTCCCTGCGCCAGCAACAGGGGACGGTCCGCGGGCAGGCGATCCAGGTCGGCGAGTAACCCCCCCATATAGCGCGCCGTGGCCACATGGGAGCTTTCATACTGCGTTAAAATCTGCGACCGGCCCACCCAACCCTGGGCAGCGATATAACCCATACACAGCAATAGCGCGAGCCAGTGGCCCGGCCGAAGATCGGGTTGCGGCCTCCCGCTCAGCAGGGCCAACAACAGTCCGACGAGCAGAGCGAGCAAGAACATGACGTCCGCGTAATAACGCAGCGCCAGGGCCAGGTATCGTCCGAACATCTGGCCACGACCGGACGCGGCGACCATGGCGAAGTTGAGCCCGACACAGGCGACAAGCACCAGCCAGACCCAGAGGGTGCGGCGTTCCCTCCAGGCGCTGTAGAGAACGCCCAGCGCCAGAGCCAGCAACAGGAGCAGGTCGAGCGCAACAGCCGGCGCATCGTGCGACTGCAAGGTCAGCCCGGCGGCCATGACCCGGAAATTGTTCAGCACGATTTCGCCGGCGAGGACCAGGCTGGGAGTCGGGCCTTGCTGCATCACTGGCGCGAACGCCAGGTACCAGAGCACAAAGCCCAGTGAGATAAGCAACATCGCCAGGCCCGGCGCAAAACGCTGCAACCACCGTCCCGATTTGAGGCCACCCAGGCACAGTTCCAGGCCCAGGACATAGAGCGGAATCAGGATGGCCTTACTGTAAAAACCGAAGGCCAGCACAAAGGCCAAGAAACACCCGACCAACTGAAGGGGCCGTCGATGCTGCCGGTAGTGTACATAGGCATAGAGGCACGCCAGGCAGAGCAGTACATAGGGAAGGCGGTGAAGACCGGAGCTCCACCAAAGCAGCGGGTGCACCAGGAATGGGTTGCAAGCA
>DATDTH010000478.1:0-9847 GCA_035290985.1 Pseudomonas sp.
TGTCAGCATGAGGAGATCCCTCTCTCGTGTGCCAAAACTTACTGCCGATTGTTCAGCTGATGACTGGAACGCCCCGCCATAGGTTCAATTTCCCGCTCACCCCTCGCTCATTCCCTGCGCGCGAGCAGTCCGTCGCTGAGCCATTGCTTGAGCCAGGTGGCCGCCTGGGGCGCCGCGGCATCGCCCAGCATCGACAGCCGACCACAGAGTTCGGCGAAGCTCCAGCCCTGGCGCGCCATGCCATCCAGGGCCTCGGCTTCCGTGCGGGTCAGGCAGCGGAAACGGCTGATGCGGGCCTGGCGCCAGACCAGGCAGACCTCGGCCTGCGCCAGCTCCACACTGCCGGGAAAGGCCGCTTCGGCCTTGAGCGCGCGCCAGATCGCCAGGCTGTTATGGCGGCAGGTCAGCCATTGCACGCTGGGCAGCAGGCCCACGTTCAGCACCGGCCAGTCCTCGGCGGACAACTCAGCCATGGTTTGCAGGGTCAGGGGCTCGCCGTCCGGCGCATCGAAGGCCAGGGTGAAGGCCCATTCCAGGCGCGCCAGCTCGGCCAGGGGCGCGCTCTGCTGCGGCACCAGATGGCCCTCGATAAAGGTCGGCAGCGACTCCCCCAGCCAGCGCAGGCTGAAATGTCGGGAGGGGTGGGCGTCCAGGTAGGCCGCGGCCAGCGCCGCGAACTCCTCGTCACCCAGCCAGTGGTGCAGGCAGGCATAATCGCCGCGCAGGGTCTCCTGCAGCCGGGCCCGGTAGGCGTTGTGGTAGATGGCCAGGCCCTGCTCGACATCCATGGCCGGGCTGCCGATCAGACTGGCCCGCAGTTCGGCCGGCGCAGTGGCTTGTCCGTCGAGCAGGTAGGCTTCCAGGGCCTGTTGCCATTCGCTCAGGCGCATGCCGCGGCTCCGCCAAGGGCCGACTGCGCCAGGGCGCGGGCCTTGTCCAGTTCGGCGAGCAGCTCGGCCAGGGGCGGAAAATGATCGTCGCGCTCCAGCAGGGTGGCGACCGGACCGAGGTGGCCCAGGGTGCGTTCATAGAGCTGCCAGACCGGGTCGCAGACCGGCTGGTCGTGGGTGTCGATCAGGCCGTTGCCCTGGACGCTGTGCCCGGCCAGGTGCAGCTGGCGAATGCGCGCCGCGGGCAAGGCGCTGATAAAGGTCCAGGGATCGAATCCGTGGTTGTGGGCACTGACATAGACGTTGTTCACGTCCAGCAGCAGCTCGCAGCCGCTCAGCTCGCTGAGCGCCGCCAGGAACTCCCACTCGCTGAACTCGGCCCCGGCGGTGCGCACATAGCTGGAGACGTTTTCCAGCACCAGGGGTCGCCCCAGCAGATCCTGCACCTGGCCTACGCGCTCGGCCACATGGCGCAGGCTCTCCTCGGTGTAGGGCAGCGGCAGCAGGTCATGCAACTGATGGGCGCTGCCGCGGCTCCAGCACAGGTGGTCGGAGATCCAGGCCGGCTGGACCCGCTCGGCCAGGGCCTTGAGCCGGTGCAGGTAGTCGCGGTCCAGGGGGTGGGGCCCGCCGATGGACAGCGACACGCCATGCATCACCAGGGGGTAGTGCTCGCCTATGGCATCCAGGTAATAGAGCGCCTTGCCGCCCTCGACCAGGTAGTTCTCCGTGACGATCTCGAACCAGTCCACCGCCGGACGCTGCGCGAGAATTTCATCGTAATAGGCACTGCGCAGACCCAGGCCATGGCCCAGGCAAGCTGGCTCAGCGGACATGCCGGGCTCCTTGGAAACGGGGGAAAGGAAAGATAAAAAATACCGAATCACCACAGAAAAAAATTAACCGTCCAGGCCATGTGAAAACCCCGCGCGCAAAGCCCGCAGCCGTTTTCACACAGCCTGCGCCGGCCGTTACTCGCCGACCTTGCCCTTGGCGGCATTGCACTCGGCCAGGGTCATGCTCTTGAAGCCATGGCCCTGGCAAGAGGCCTGGCCCTTGCAGGCGTTTTCCGCGGTCTTGCAATCGTTCTGGCCCTTGCAGGAGGTCACGCCGTAACAGTGCACGGTGGTGGCTTCTTCGGCCACGACTTGGGTCGAGACGCCGGCGAACAGGGCGGCAGCGGCGAAAGCGATGGCGGCGCCGGCGGAAGCGGTCTTGGTGGTCATGCTGTATTCCTCGAATGGCTGGGGATATCGGCAGCTGTTGGTTTATTCGGTGCCGACATGAAGATAGAGTCAAACAGGTACGGGCCGTTACAGCCGCCCTGTATTTTTTTCATTTAAATTTCGCCCCAGGGCCTCGAACAGCGGAAAACATGACCGATCCGATCGCGCATTTCCTGCGCTGCTGCGAATGCATCCTGGCCAACGAAAGGGCCTGCATCGAGGCGCTGCAACAGCAGGGCTTCGCCTGCGAGCACGGCCACTGGCAGTTCCGCCTGCCGGCCCTGCATGCCTTTCTCTGTGGACAGGAACCGGCGCTGGCGTACCGGGACTTTCGTCGGCTACTGCTCAAGAGCCCGATCAATGCTCGGCTGAACGACCAGGGCGCGCAGATCGTCATCCTGGAAAACCACGGCAAGCTGGATGCCAGCCTCTACGGCCTGGTGCGCCTGCCGGCTCCCTGATCGCAGTTGTAGGAGCCAGCTTGCTGGCGATCGAGGCCGGGATACCCGGGTGGACGCGGTGCGCTGAGCGCACCCTACAAGGAGCGCGTTTCGATCGGGAGCCCTGCGCTACTTACTCGGGCCGGTACAGGTGCCGGTGGGCCTCGCGGTACAGGGAGGAATCGGCAAAATCCTCGGCCGCCAGCACCCGTCCCAGCAGGATCAGCGCCGTGCGCCGGAAGCCCTTGGCCTCGACCTTGGCCTGGATATCGGCCAGGGTGCCCCTGACCCAGTCCTGGTCCGGCCAGCTGGCGCGGTGGATCACCGCCACCGGGCAATCGGCGCCATAGTGCGGCAGCACCTGTTCGACTATCTGCCGCAGGTGGGCGATGCCCAGGTGGATGGCCATGGTCGCGCCATGGCGGGCCAGGTCGTGCAGCTGCTCGCCGGCGGGCATCGGGGCGTTGTGGCCAAAGCGGGTCAGTATCAGGGTCTGGGAGATGTCCGGCAGGGTCAGCTCGCTTTCCAGCAGCGCGGCGCAAGCGGCGGTGGCGGTAACCCCGGGAATGATCTGGAAGGCGATGCCCAGGCGCCGCAGATGGCGGATCTGCTCGCCGATGGCGCCATACAGCGAGGGGTCGCCGGAGTGCACCCGGGCCACATCCTGCCCGCGGCTGTCGGCCGTTTCGATCAGGGCAATGATCTGATCCAGGTGCAGTTCGGCGGTATTGACCAGGGTCTCGGCCCTATGGCCTTCGAGCACCGCGGCGGGGACCAGGGAACCGGCATAGAGGATCACCGGGCAGGCGCGGATCAGCCGCTGGCCCTTGACCGTGATCAGCTCCGGGTCGCCGGGGCCGGCGCCGATAAAATAGACCGTCATGTCCGCTCCGCAAGGCTGCAAGCCAGGGCCAGGCTGGCCTCGGCGCTGCTGTGTTTGTCGATCAGGAGTGTCGCCGGGCCGCTGCCAAGCACCTGGGCCTGGGCCAGGGCGCTGGCTTCGGCGACGCCGGCGCAGCCGGTTTCGCGCAGGGCGATGGCCGAACGGCGGGTCAGGGAAGAATCGAAACGAGCCAACTGCTCGGCCGAAAAAAACACCAGCGGCAGACCCAGGCTATGGGCCAGGGCCAACAGACCCGCCTCGTCTCTTTTCGCCTCGATGCTGGCCAGGGCGTCCAGGACGTGCAGCGGCACGCCATGGGCCTGCAAGGTTTGCTCGAGCAGGTCGCGCAGGGCCTGCTCCGAGCAACCGCGACGGCAGCCAAGTCCGACTACCGTCACGGCACGCGGCGAGACGCCCGGCATCCTCAGCTCGCCTGGGTGGCACCGGGCCGGCGGTAGAACCAGACCGAAGCCAGCCCCAGAACCAGCCAGAACAGCCCATTGGTGACCAGCGAGGCGAGGATGAATTGCTCGCCAAGGGCGGCCGGTGCCAGACTTTCATGCACCTCGGGCTGCGGCGCGCCGATCAGATGCGGCACGGCCAGCACCAGTACACCCAGAACGCGCAGGGCCCAGGGCCGGGCGAAGGCGATCAGCGCCAGACCGACCGCCGTGGCGCTAGCGGTGCCGATCCACCAATACTGGCGCAGCACCAGGTCCGCTGCGGCGGTGCCCGGCAGTTCCGGCGGCAGACCCAGGGACGGCGCCAGGCTGAAGCTGGCGAAACCGGCCAGGCCCCAGAGCAGGCCGTCGCGGGTGCGGCCCGGCGCGCGCAGGCTGTAGAGCCCGGCCAGGATCAGGGCGAAACCCACCGCCACCACCAGGTTGGCGCCGCTGGTGGAGACCAGCCGCTGCCAGCCGTCCTCGGGCGACCAGGCCTCGCTGTCGTGATGATGCTCGGCAACCCCGGCTTCATGGCCATGGGGCTGTTCGACCGCCGGCGCACTGCTCTCGAAGGTTTCAGCGTGGAGAATCAAGGGCGTGACCCACAGGCTTTGCAGCAGGGTCAGCAACAGGGCGGCCAGCAGCCCGGAAAAGCCGGCCGTTCGGGCGATACGCATATACATGGCAAGGGTCTCAGAGGTTGTGAAAATATCGAACAGCGTTTTTTCACAGCCTCTCAGTGGCAGGGGAACGCGGCGCTATGGCGGGTATCGTGGGCGGCGTTGTGCAGCGCTTCGATCGGCGAAAAACCGGCGAAATACAGCAGCAGCAGGCCGACCAGGCCGGCACCTAGGGCCAGGATCAGGCGCTGGGCCAAGCTGAGGTCGGCCGCAGCCGAATGGGTCAGGGTGCTGCTGGTCATGGTCGTTCCTTGCGATCGGGTAAAAAGCCGGGCGACAGGGAACGCATGAAGGACCCCCGCCACGAACGCACGGAGATTCCGGCTTGCGCCCGCCCACCGCGGGTTGCCAAACACTTGCATTCCAGGCCGGTCTCCGGGCTTGCGACGCACACTGGAGCGGTCCGTGTCGAGACACGCAGCCAGCACCTGGGCAGTCGCTTACCGTTGCGGGGGCAGCGCCGGACTGATCCGCAATGGACGCACCGGCTTCCCGTTTCACCTTGCGCGCGAACACGCAAGACACCTGAAAATAGCTTTCTAGGACATCACGAACGCCGGTCGAGCGTCAACTGCCATGGCGCCCGGGGGGTGGCCGGGGTGGCACCCGGGTGGCACCCGCCCGCAATTGACCTGCCCCGGCGCACTGCGTAGCCTTGCCGCTTCGAGGTTCTTCGGCCCGACGGGCGCCGGAGCTAGGGTCTGTACGAAGAGTCGCCGAGCGAAGGTCAGGCAAGGCGAAAACAGGCGAAGAAGCGCAGTTTACAAGTGTAAATGAGCATTCTGAGCCGGTTTTCAACGCCGCATCACCGAGCGCAGGCACTCTTCCTACAGAGCCTAAGAGGGAACGTGGTTCGACGCCATGGCTGCCCCCGCAACTGTAAGCGACTCACTCTCTTCCATAGCCACTGCGCAAGCGCGGGAAGGCGAAGAGAGCGGCCCACCGGCCAAGTCGCGAGCCAGGAGACCTGCCTGCGAACGCATTTTACGACAACCGGACGGGGTGATCCGGTGGCCATCCGTGGCGCGGGCTATTGCCGCTCCGCGTTCGTGCTGCCTGCCCGCCGAGCCTCGTTTCTTACCGTCTCGATTTCGCGGAGAGCCGTACATGAACGCGCCGAAAAGCCTGGGCAAGCTGCCCGTCACCATAGTCACCGGCTTTCTCGGTGCCGGTAAGACCACCCTGTTGCGGCACATGCTCGATAACGCCGCAGGCCGGCGCATCGCGGTCATAGTCAACGAGTTCGGCGAACTGGGCATAGACGGCGACCTGCTCAAGCAGTGCAGCATCGGCTGCAGCGAGGAAGAGGCCAACGGCCGGATCTTCGAGCTGGCCAACGGTTGTCTGTGCTGCACCGTGCAGGAGGAGTTCTTTCCGGTGATGCGCGAGCTGGTGGCGCGGCGCGGCGACCTGGACCAGATACTGATCGAAACCAGCGGCCTGGCCCTGCCCAAACCCCTGGTGCAGGCCTTCAATTGGCCGGAAATCCGCACCGCCTGCACGGTGGACGCGGTGATCACGGTGGTCGACAGCCCGGCCGTGGCCGCCGGCACCTTCGCCGCCTTCCCCGAGCAGGTCGACGCCCAGCGCAAGCAGGACCCGAACCTGGACCACGAATCGCCGCTGCACGAGCTGTTCGCCGACCAGTTGGCCAGCGCCGACCTGGTGATTCTCAACAAGGCCGACCTGCTCAGCCCCGAGGCCCTGGCCGCGGTACGCGCCGAAGTGACCGAGGAGCTGCCGCCGGCGGTCAAGGTCATCGAAGCCCGCAGCGGGGTGCTGCCGCTGTCGGTCCTGCTCGGGCTCGACTCCCAGACCGAGCTGCATATCGACCAGCGCAAGACCCACCATGATTTGGAAGATCACGCCGAGCACGACCACGACGAATTCGATTCCTTTGCCGTGGCCCTGCCGGAAGTCGACGAGCGCCTGCTGCTGGAGGCCCTCGCGGCCCTGGTGCAACGCCACGCCATCCTGCGCATCAAGGGCTTCGCCGCCATCCCCAGCAAGCCCATGCGCCTGCTGATCCAGGGCGTCGGCCAGCGCTTCGACAAGCACTTCGACCGCCCCTGGCGCGCCGACGAGCCCCGCGCCAGCCACCTGGTGATCATCGGCCAGGAGCTGGACCAGGCGGCGATCGAGGCCGAGCTGCGCACCGCTCTGACTCAATAACCTCCCATGCACCTGCTGCGTACCCAGCCCGGCGGCTTCGTCCCCGCCGACGGCATCGCCCACCTGGCGCAGACACCGGCCGAGCTGGTGATCCTCTGCACCGGCGATTCGCACCTGGCGCTGCTGGCCGAGGCCGCCCGGCTGCTGCCGGCGGATTACCCGAGCCTGCGCCTGGCCAGCCCGGCGCAGCTGCAGAACCACGCCTCGGTCGACCTCTATGTCGAGGAGGTGCTGCGCCACGCCAAGGTCATCCTGCTCTCGCTGCACGGCGGTATCGGCTACTGGCGCTACGGGGTGGAACGCCTGGTCGAGCTGGCCGAACGCGGCGCCACCCTGGTGCTGGTGCCGGGTGACGACCAGCCGGACCCCGACCTGACGGCCCTGGGCACGGTCGAGGCCAGCGAGGCCGAACGGCTCTGGCAGTACCTGCGCCAGGGCGGCCTGGACAATGCCAGCCAGCTCTACCGCTACCTGGCCAGCCGCTGGCTGCAACGCGCGCTGCCCTGGCGGGAACCCCGACCCCTGCCGCGGGTAAGCCTCTACCACCCGCGCCAGACCCAGGCCGAGCTGGGCCACTGGCACGCCGACTGGCAGGCCGGCCAGGCGGTTGTGGCGCTGCTGTTCTACCGCACCCATCTGCAGTCGGCCAACACCGGTTTCGTCGACGTCTTCTGCCAGCGCCTGGCGGCCCAGGGCCTCAACCCCTTGCCGATCGCCGTGGCCAGCCTGAAGGAAGTCGCCTGCCTGGCCCAGGTCGAGGCCTGGCTGGAGCAGAGCGACTGCGGGCTGATCATCAACACCACCGGGTTTGCCCAATCCAGCCCGGAGGCACCGAACCTGCGGCCGTTCCGCCGCAATATCCCGGTGCTGCAGGCCATCTGCGCCCTGGACAACCAGCCGCTGTGGCAGGCCAACCCCCAGGGCCTGGGGTCCCGGGACCTGGCCATGCACATCGTGCTGCCGGAGCTGGACGGGCGCATCATCACCCGCCCCGTCACCTTCAAGGGCCTGGCCTGGCGCTGCGAGCGCAGCCAGAGCGATGTGGTTTGCTACCACCCGCACCTGCCCGGCATGGACTTCGTCGCCGAACTGGCGCGGCGCTGGACCGAGCTGGCGCGCCGGCCCAACGCCGACAAGCGCATCGCCCTGATCCTGGCCAACTACCCGACCCGGGACGGGCGCATCGGCAACGGCGTCGGCCTGGACACCCCGGCCGCCGCCCTGAATATCCTGCGCGCCCTGCAGGCCCAGGGTTACCCGGTGCAAGACCTGCCGGACAGCGGCACCGCGCTGATCCACCAACTGCTCGGCGGCGTGACCAACGACCTCGACAGCCTCGACCGGCGGCCCTGCGCCCAGAGCCTGGCGCTGGCCGACTACCAGACCCAGTTCGCCCTGCTGCCCGAGGCCAACCAGCAGGCCGTGCTGGCGCGCTGGGGCGGGCCGGAGCAGGACCCCATGTACCGCGCCGGGCGGCTGATGATCGCCGGGTTGCGCCTGGGCCTGACCTTCGTCGGCATCCAGCCGGCCCGCGGTTACCAGCTGGACCCCAGCGCGGTCTACCACGACCCGGACCTGGTGCCGCCCCATGGCTACCTGGCGTTCTACTTCTGGCTGCGCCGGGTCTACGCCGCCAACGCCGTGGTCCATGTGGGCAAGCACGGCAACCTGGAATGGCTGCCGGGCAAGAGCGTCGGCCTGTCGGAGAGCTGCTGGCCGGACGCGGTGCTCGGCGCCCTGCCCAACGTCTACCCCTTTATCGTCAACGACCCGGGCGAGGGTGCCCAGGCCAAGCGCCGCAGCCAGGCGGTGATCATCGACCACCTGATGCCGCCCCTGACCCGCGCCGAAAGCTACGGCCCGCTGCGCGACATCGAGCGCCTGGCCGACGAGTACTACGACGCCTCGCAGCTGGACGAACGCCGGGCCCGGGAGCTGCGCGACGAGATCCTGGCCCTGGTGCGCACCACCCACCTCGATGAAGAATTGAAGCTACAGATCAACGCCGACCCCGACAGCTGGCTGCCGCAGCTGGATGCCTATCTGTGCGACCTCAAGGAATCGCAGATCCGCGACGGCCTGCATGTGTTCGGCGAATCGCCGGTCGGTCGCCTGCGCCGCGACAGCCTGCTGGCCCTGCTGCGCATCCCCCGGGGCGACGGGCGCGGGGCCAATGCCAGCCTGCTGCGGGCCCTGGCCCAGGGCCTGGAACTGGGTTTCGACCCCCTGGACTGCGCCATGGCCGAACCCTGGACGGGACCGCGTCCGGCCCTGCTACAGGCCCTGAGCACGGACGCCTGGCGCAGCCAGGGCGACACCCGCGAGCGCCTGGAGCTGCTGGCCCTGCAGCTGATCGAGGCGACCCTGGAGGGCACCACGCCGCCCCCCGTCAGCCCGACTGTGACGGCCATACTCGAGGCCCTGCGCAGCCAGATCGCGCCGACCCTGGACGCCTGCGGCCCAGGGGAAATCCACGGCCTGCTGGAGGCCCTGGCCGGTCGTTTCGTCCCCGCCGGACCCAGCGGCGCGCCCAGTCGTGGGCGCCTGGACGTGCTGCCCACCGGACGCAACTTCTACACGGTGGACGTGCGCAACCTGCCGACCCCGACCGCCTGGCGCATCGGCTTCCAGTCCGCCAGCCTGTTGCTGGAGCGCCACCTGCAGGACCAGGGCGACCACCTGCGCCAGCTCGGCCTGTCGGTCTGGGGCACCGCGACCATGCGCACCGGCGGCGACGACATCGCCCAGGCCATGGCCCTGCTCGGCGTGCGCCCGGTCTGGCAGGCCGGCAGCCAGCGGGTGGAGGATTTCGAAATACTGCCGCTGTCGCTGCTCGACCGCCCACGGGTGGACGTGACCCTGCGGGTCTCGGGGTTTTTCCGCGATGCCTTCAGCAACCTGATCCGTCTGTTCGACGCCGCCGTGCAGGCGGTGGCCGAACTGGACGAACCGGCAGACCTCAACCCCCTGGCCGCCCGGGTACGCCTGGAGCGCCAGCGCCTCGAGGACGCGGGCCTGGCCGCCGACGAGGCGCGGCGCCAGGCCGGCTGGCGGATCTTCGGCGCCAAGCCCGGCGCCTATGGCGCCGGTATCCAGAACGCCATCGAGGAGCG
>DATDTH010000479.1:0-6258 GCA_035290985.1 Pseudomonas sp.
GCAACAGCCGCTGCGATCAGGGTGGAGCGCAGCAACTGGCGGCTGGTCGGCAATTCATTGAGCGTCGGAACTTTGCTATTGAACATGGTGCGATTCCTTACTGAGACAGGATCAGGCCGGTGAACTGGTAACCCATCAATAGGAAACCGGCGCTCATCATGGCGACGTTGGCGGTGTAGGCATGTCGCCAGAAGCTGGCGGTACGCCGCCAGTAGCCCATGACAATCAGAATGGCGCTCAAGGCCAGGAGCTGGCCGATTTCGACGCCGACATTGAAGGCAATCAGGTTCGGGATCAGGCCATCTGGCGAGATCTCATATTCCTGAATCTTGGTGGCCAGGCCGAAGCCGTGGAGCAAGCCGAAGATCAGCGTGGCCGCTTTGGTATTAGGCTGATGGCCAAACCAGCGTTGGAACGCGCCAAGGTTATCCAGCGCCTTGTACACCACCGAGAAGCCGATGATTGCGTCGATAACGTAGGCGCTGATGCTGATGTCCGCCAGCACCCCGAACAGCAGCGTAACGCTGTGGCCTACGGCGAACAGGGTGACGTAGAGCCCCACGTCTTTCAGGCGGTAGAGAAAGAAAATCACCCCGAAGAGAAATAGCAGGTGGTCGTAGCCGGTGATCATGTGTTTCGCGCCCATGTAAATGAACGGCAGCAACATCATCCCCGAGCTTTCCTGGATAAAGCCTTTGTCGCCTTCGGCGACCGCGTGGGCCAGCGCATCAGGCATGCCGAGAATGAGCAATGCCATAAACAACAGCAGCAGCAAGAGCGGGCGGTGGAGGCGCACGGTAAATGCGTCCATACCGCGCATGGGGAGCGAATGCATGGTTAAGTCCTAAAGAGGGCGAGAGCAAGGGCCAAAATCACCTTGGTGCGGATGGGTTTGCTGAGCATGTCGTGGTTCTTTCAATGCCTAAGCAGTTCGCTTTTCTGGAGGGATGGTACGTTTGACCCTATCCCCCCCAGGGGGATAGCATGCGAGCGTAATTCATCGACCTATGGGACTCAAGGCATGAGCGATCACGAACACGGCCACCAGCACCAAAGTCATAGCGATATCATCAAAAGGTTGAAGCGCGCGGAGGGTCATCTGCGCAGCATCGTCACCATGATCGAAGACAGCCGCGCCTGCGTCGATATTGCTCAGCAAATGCATGCCGTAGAAAAAGCGGTCTGTCAGGCCAAGCGCACCCTGATCCAAGACCACATCGATCACTGCCTGGAACATAGGGTCGAAGCACTCGCCTCGGGCGAGCGAGCACCGCTAGAAGACTTCAAGCAAATTATCAAGTACCTCTGAAAAGGCATCACCAATAGCGCGAGGAGAGGCAAGATGGCTTGGCTTATCAGCAAATTTTTCCTGACAGCCATAGTGGTCGTCGTGGTGTCGGAGGTCGCGAAGCGCAGTGACAAGTTTGGTGGCCTGGCGGCCGCGCTGCCCCTGATCACCATACTGACGCTGATCTGGCTACACATTGAAAACCAGTCAGCAGAAAAGATCGCAAATCATGCCTGGTATACCTTCTGGTACGTGTTGCCTACCCTGCCGATGCTACTCGCGTTCCCCATGCTTCTGTCCCGGTTCGGCTTCTGGCCAGCGTTGCTGACCTACATCCTTGCCACCGCGGGTTGTTTCGGTTTATTTGCCTTGTGCGTTCGCCGTTTCGGTATCGAGATGCTCTGATAAGGCGGAACGAATTCTTAAGAATTTTGCCCACGCTACGCTGCCTCTGCGCCCGGCCTAAAGAGTCTCGCCCTGCAGCCTGTCGTCAGCCCCTGCTTCGGTTCTAGAAGTGAGCGTAGTTCCGATTGTTTTCCCTTGCTCCCAACGTTAACCTCCACGCCAGCCGAACACGACACGCATAGGGACCTTGCCGTTATGGTTTTTGCCTGCATTACACCCGCGCACTACAGAACGTTATCCGCCAAGCGCTATTGCACCAGTCGGTGTCTATCTATGGTTTGGGCCCTCCATGAAAATCGTGTTTAGCTCGATATGTTTAATTTTCCTCGCTGGCTGCGTGCCCATTCCAATGTACAAAACCCTTCAGCCAAACGCTTATATGAAAGTTGTTGACCACGCAGGTGACCCCATAGGCGGAGCGAAAGTTGAGCTCGTCAGTAGTACATACCCATATGGATTTGAGAAATTCAGGGTTGCCGGAAGGACAAGTCACGGCGGTGAAATCAAGTTCACAAAAATGAAAGAGTGGCGGGTTGAGGTGCCCTTGATGATTCACGGCATGGAGGTTTTCTTCTGGAATTGGTGCGTAAGCAAAGAGGGCTATGCAAGCATCCAGACTCACCATCGGGACGCTGACGACTTCGACACAGATGCATTGTTCACCTTGGTGCCAGGGAAATCCGAGACATGCTCAGATCCAGTCTCACTATCCGGCCCATAACCCATGATCACGATTTAATAGCGCTCACGGCGCTTATTCATGCGGCTTACGCCCCCCATGCTGAAAAAGGTCTGCACTATTGGGGCACCCGTCAAACGGTGCAGGATACCGCGCGGCGACTCGCATCCGGTCAGGGGTTCGTTGCCGAATCAAAGGGCGAAATGCTCGGTACAGTACTGGTGCGTTCACCGCAGCCGGACTCCCCTGTCGCGCTCTACCAGGACATCACTACCTGGACGATCTGCCAAAGCCGTCGCCCCCCAGTTCAAGGGATACGGCATTGGCCGCGCGCTGCATGATGCCGCACTGGCACATGTTGCCTCTCAGGGGGTACAAGCACTGCGCTTGATACCGCCGCTCCCGCGCTGGGCTTGATCACCCGCCCGAAAGCTCTTCGGCGAAGGCTCTAGTAGGGCGGGTGCAACCCGCGTTTATTGTGGTGCGCCAGGCACGGCAAGAGGCCATCTACGTCTGCACCGATCGGGTCGCTCAGCGCACCGTCGAAGCCTCGCCGTCACCCCGACCTCCCGGTTCGCACGGCGCACCCTACAAAAGCCCGCGCTGCGAAAACTGGGCCTTGCGCGCGGAAAATCAAGACGGTATCTACGAGCGGCAAAACGGCAAAAGCCCGGCTCTTGACGAGGCCGGGCCTGGCACAGCGTTGTTACCCTTAGAACTTGGCGCGCAGGGTCAGGGTGGCGGCACGTGGGTCGCCCCAGATATTGCCGTCCTGGAACGTATTGATGCGCTGGTAGTACTTCTTGTCGGTCAGGTTGGTGACCAGAACATCGGCCGACACCTCGGGGGTGATCTGGTAACCAAAGCCCGCATCGAACAGGGTGTAACCGCTCTGTTTCAGCACGTCGTCAGCAATGCCGTAGGCAGGAATATTGAGCTTGGTGAAGGTCTTGCTGACCGCATTCATACCCCCCTGTACGTTCCAACGTCGCCAGTCACCGGGTAATTGATAGTGAGTCCAGACTCGCAGGATATGCTCGGGAGTGTAGAGTTCGAGACTCTCCTCGCTGCGATGGATCTTGTGCGCATAGGTGTAGTTGGCGTTGAGGGTCCAATCCTCAGTCAGGTGGCCGTTAAGCTCGGTCTCGAAGCCTCGGCTACGCGCCTTGCCGCCAGCGATGGATGCTTTGTCACTAGGATCGCTGAAATCGGGAGTGGCGCGGTTTTGCTCTTCCACTTGGAATAGGGCGAAGGAGGCGGTCAAAGCGCCGTCCAGGTATTCACCCTTGATCCCAGCTTCCCACTGCTCGCCTTCCAAGGGTGCCAGCATACCGCCATCGATCTTCCGGGTACGGGCATCATGCGGCTGGAACACCTCGGCATAACTGGCATAGAGGGAATAGGTCTGGTTGAGGTCATAGACCAAGCCAGCGAACGGCGTGAACTCGCGATTAACTTTGTCCTTAATCCGCGTATTAGCCTCGATGGCCGCGTTCTCGGTTACGTTTCGGGTAACATCCCACCAACTTATGCGGCCACCCAGAACCAGGGTCAGCGGCTCGGCGAGGCTCAGACGCAGATTGCTATAGATGCCGCGCTGACGGGTATCGGTGAACACATTCTGGACAGGTGAAAAGTCAGGCGTGGCCACATCTACCGTAGGATCGAATAGGTCCACCTCTTGCTTGAATTCGGAGTCGTAGTCCCCTTTGTTGTAAAACTTGGAGCGCGAGTAGTTGGCGCCAACTAACAGCTTATGCTCGAGACCGAATAGGCTAAACGGCCCGTCGACATAGGCATCCACCTCATCCTGCTTTTCACGGTAGTCGAAGCGGATGACGTTGATATCCACCAAGTTGCTTGCAGGGTCTATGCCCACCCCGTTGCGTGCATAGGCCTGGGTCAGGTCGAAGTTATTCTGCGCATGGCGCAGGGAAAGTTTGGCCTTCCAGCCATCAGCCAATTGCTGCTCCAGCTCGGCGAAAACACTATCGCTCCAGAAATAATCGCGGTTCCAATCTTCACCGTAGAAATTGTCGCGCGATGGATCGACCAATGAGTACTTTTCGCCAGCCGCGCGATAGGCCGGCAACGAGCGCTGGGCCCCGCTCGAATCCACTTCCTGGTGGCTGACGCCCAGGGTCAGCAGGGTATCGGGGGTCAGGTCGACTTCCAGCGCGCCATAGAAGAGCTCGCTTTCTTCATCGCCGCCGTCGTAATAAAAGTGCCGATCGCGCTTGCTGGCCACCGCGCGGCCACGGATATTGCCGCTCTCGGTCAGCGGGCCGGTGACATCGATCATGCCCCGGTAGTCGTCCCAGGAGCCCGCGCTCAGTTCGCCGGAAAACGCCGCCTCGGCCTGGGGGCGCTTGCGCACCAGGTTGATGCTACCGCCCGTACCACCTGCGCCGTTAAGAATGCCGGCCGGGCCCTTGAGCACCTCTACCCGCTCATACATCGCCAGGTCTGGCGAAAGGAAAATGCGGCTGTCAAAAGTGGTGGGCGTGCCATCCAGCGACAGCGAGGTCATCTCGAAGCCCCGGGAGAAATAGGTCGTGCGATTGGCGTCGATGCGCTGCACCGTCACCCCGCCGACCTGCTTCATGGCCTGTTCCAGGGTATAGAGGTTCTGCTTCTCGATACGCTCCTGGCCGACCACATTGACCGTCTGCGCGACTTCGCGCAGCTTGAGCGGGACTTTCGAACCCGCCGTGACCACGGCCTCATCGATGTGTTTGCCGCTGATCGTTTGCGCCGGCAGATCCAGGGTACCCGCCTGCGTGGCTTGTTCCTCTGCCCAGGCGGCGCATGAACAAGCCAGGCCTGTCAGCATGAATGGCAGCCACAAGCCCTTGTGAACCCGCTCGACCTGTTTCGACGGCTTGCCCCGATACGGCATAGATCACTCCCTGAATGATATTGGAATAATAACGCTAATGATTTTTAATTGTATCGGAGTGCCGAGCCGAGCCACAACCCCAAAGGGCGCTCAGCCCCACTGCCCGGCCCAGGCTCAAGCCGTGGCCAATGGCTCCTGCAGCGCGCTGAAGCCACTGGTATCCAGCAGGCTCAAGCGCCCGCCCTCGCACTTGATCACCCGGTCGGCCACGGCGAAGTAACGGTCGTCATGGCTGATGGCGATCACCGTCTTGCCCTGGGCTTTCAGCTCGGGCAGCAACTCCAGGTAGAAGAAGGCGCGAAACAACGGGTCCTGATCCGCCGCCCACTCATCGAGCAGCAGGATCGGCCGCTCCTCAACCAGCGCCACCAGCAGGGCCAGGCGCTTGCGCTGCCCCTGGGACAGCTGGGTAGTGGACAGCAGGCCGTCCGGATCGATGGACACCTTGCGCTCCATGCGCAAGCGCGTCAGCCACGCCTGGGCCAGGGCCAGGTCGAAATCGCCGGTCGGGCCGACCAGACGCTCGAACAGGTGGAAGCTGGAAAGCACGGTGGAGAAATGACTGCGATACCACTCCCGTCGGTCATCGCCGACCGCCTCGCCGTGCAGGCGCAGCACGCCGCTGGCCGGGCGATAGAGCCCGGTCAGCAGCTTGGCCAGGGTCGACTTGCCGCTGCCATTGCCCCCGACTATGAACAGGGTCTCGCCGGCATAGACCTGCAGGTCGATGGGCCCCAGATGAAAGCCATAGTCGTCGCAGGCCGCCGGGTAGTCGTACGTCAGCCCCTCGAGTTCGAGCAGCCGCTCGCCGCGCCTCGGGAAGCTGGGCTGCTGGGCGATGAACGCGGGACGGCAAGGCGCCAGGGTCAGGGACTCGATCTTGGCCAGCGCCACATTCCCGGCAATCAGGGTCGGCAGGCTGCCGATCAGGTCGTTGAGCGGCATGCGCAGGAACATCAGCACCAGGACAAAGGCCGCCACCGTGGC
>DATDTH010000480.1:0-3729 GCA_035290985.1 Pseudomonas sp.
CAGCGCGAGTTACAGCCCGGTGTTCCAGACCATGCTGTATACCGGCGCCGGTGCCGGCCAGCTCAGCCTGCCGGGCCTGACGCTGGAGTTCCTGCCCTCGCGCAAGGACAACACCCAGCACGACCTGTCACTGCACATCGACGATGCCGGCCCCTGCCTGTCGTGCAGCCTGTCGTACTCGACCGCGCTGTTCGACTCCGCCACCATCGCGCGCATCGCCCAGCGCTTCGAGCACGTGCTGGGCCGCTTCGCCAGCGCGCCACAGACCCCGCTCGGCGCCCTCGACCTCGATCCCGAGCTGGCCCTGCCCGCCGTGCGTTCCGTGGCGGACGAAATGAATGAAGCGGATGAAAAAGCGCCCCAGCCGCTGTCCTACCACCAGGAGCGCATCTGGTTCGTCGACACCTTCGAGACCGGCTATCTCTACCCGGCCAATCCGATCTACCACAACATCCCGCTTCTGCTCGAGCTCAGCGGCGAGCGCGATGAGCCCGCGCTGCAAGCCGCGCTCGATGCCTTGCTCGCTCGTCACGCGATACTGCGCTGCCGCGTCCTCGGCGATGGCGCCCGTGCCTGGCAGCGCTTCGATGGCGAGGCCAGTCTGCCCTTGACGGTGACCCGTTCCACGCCGGAGCAGATGCTGGCGCTGGCCCTCGAGGACAGCCGCCGGCCCCTGGAAATGAACGGCGGCAGCCTGGTTCGCGCCACGCTGGTCCTGGGCGACGCGAAGCGTGCCGTATTGGCGATCAGCGTCCATCACCTGCTGGCCGACCGTGCCTCCATGCAACTGATCCGCCGGGACCTGCTGGCCCTCTATGCGGCGGCCTGCGCCGGGCGTGCCGCCGCACTGCCCGAACTGACCCTGCATTTCAACGATTTCGCCGCCTGGCAGCGCCAGCTCCCGGCCGCTGCCCTGGAAACCCTGCGTTCCTACTGGGCCTACCAGTTGCGCGGCAAGCTGCAGGCCATGGAACTGCCGCTCAAGCGCCCCCGCGCGGCGGTCCATGTGTATGCCGAAGCCCAGCATGCCTTCCTTATCGAGCCGGCCCTGGTCCGGCGTCTCACGGCGACCGCCCAGCGTGCCGGCGTGGGCGCCGACACCCTCGCCCTGAGCGCGTTTATCGCCCTGCTGCGCCGTTATAGCGGCCACGAGGAACTGGTGATTGGCAGCAACGCCGCCTGCCGCGAAGACCCGGCCGTCAAGGAACTGGTCGGACCGCTCGCCAACCTGCTGGTGCTGCGCGCCAGCTGCGACGGCGATACGCGCCTGCACGCCCTGCTCGAACAGACCGCCACGCTGCAGGCCCAGGCGCTGCGCCATAGGCATATGCAGTTCGACCAGTTGGTGCTCGCGCTCAATCCGGCCAAGGACATGAGCCGTACCGCCCTGTTCGACCTCCTGTTCAATTTCGAGCAGGCGCACGCAGAGGAGGTCGTCGCCGGCCTCGCCGTGAACAGCCTGGAAACCAACCTGGGCTACGGCAAGAACGACCTGCACCTGCTGATCTCGGCCGGCGAACAGCGCTGGGACGGTCGGCTGGCCTATAACGCCGAGCTGTTCGAGCCCGCCTTCGTCGCGCAGATGATGCAGCACTATGTGCGCCTGCTCGACGCCTTCGCCGAGGACCCGCAACAGCGCGTGGACGAGGTGCCATTGCTCGATGCCCGCGAACGGCAACGCCAGGTGCTGGACTGGAACGACAGCGAGGCGGCCTATCCCGCCGACCAGACCCTGCACCAGCTGTTCGAGGAACAGGCCCGCCGCACCCCGGACCGCATCGCGGTCAATCTGGGCCAGGCCAGCCTGAGCTACCGCGCGCTTAACGAACGGGCCAACCGACTCGCCCATCGCTTGCGTGACGCCGGCGTAGGCCCCCAGGAACTGGTCGCCATAGTGCTGGAGCGCTCGCTCGAGCTGATCGTCGCCACGCTCGCCGTCTTGAAAGCCGGTGCGGCCTATGTGCCCATCGACCCGGGTTCACCCGCGGAGCGGATCGCCTACGTGCTGCGCGACAGCGGTGCGCGCAACGCCATAGCCGCGACGACCAGCGCCGACGACTTGCGCGAACTGGGCCTCAAGGTGTTCGACGCCGATACCAGCGCATCCGATGCCGATGCCGGCGCCCCCAAAAACGCGCTGAACCCGGCCAACGTCAATGCACCGGATCACCTCTGCTACGTGATCTACACCTCGGGCTCGACCGGACAACCCAAGGGCGCGCTGCTGGAACACCGCCAGGTGGTGCGTCTGCTGCACAACAGCCGCAGCCCCTTCAGCTTCGGGCCTGACGACGTCTGGAGCCTGTTTCACTCCAACGCCTTCGATTTCTCGGTCTGGGAGATCTTCGGCGCACTGCTTCATGGCGCCCGCCTGACCCTGGTCCCCGATGCCCTGCGCCGTGACCCGGAGGCGTTCCTCGCCTTTATCGAACGCGAAGGCGTTAGCGTGCTCAACCAGACGCCGTCGGCCTTCCATCAGTTGAGTGCGGTTGCCACCAGCCGACCCGGTGTCGGCTTGCCGGACCTGCGCTATGTGATTTTCGGGGGCGAGAGCCTGGAACTCGGTAGGCTCGAGGCCTTCCATCGCGCGTTCGGCCAGGTCGCGCTGATCAACATGTACGGCATCACCGAAACCTGCGTGCATGTCACCTACAAGGAAATCGGCGCGGCGGACATCCGCGAGGGTCTGTCGAACGTTGGCCGGCCGATTCCGACCACCCAGGTCTATATCATGGACTCCGCCCAGCGCCTGCTGCCGGTCGGCGTGCCTGGCGAAATCCATGTGGGCGGACTGGGCGTGGGCCGCGGCTACCTGAACCTGCCCGAGCTCACCGCACAGCGCTTTATCCCGGACCCGTTCAGGTCCGGCGGGCGGCTGTACCGCTCGGGCGATCTCGGCAAGCTGCTCGGCAACGGCGAGATCGTGCATCTCGGCCGGATCGATTCACAAGTCAAGATTCGCGGCTTTCGCATCGAGCTGGGCGAAATCGAAGCGAAACTGCTGGCCTGTGACGGGGTGGCCGAGGCCCGGGTGCTGGCCAGCGAAGACGGCACCCTGGGTAAACGCCTGATCGCCTACCTGATCCCACAGCCGGGCGTCGTGCTCGAGGTCGCCGTGCTGCGCAAGCAACTCGGCGCGACCCTGCCCGATTACATGGTGCCGAGCGCATTCGTCAGCCTGAACGCCTACCCCCTCACCGCCAACGGCAAACTGGACGACAAGGCGCTGCCGCTGCCCGACCTGGGCGCCATGTCCGAGCAGGGTTACCAGGCGCCGGAGGGCGCCACCGAACAGGCCCTCGCCCAGCTCTTCCAGGAACTGCTCGGGCTGGCGTGCGTCGGTCGCCACGACAGTTTCTTCGACCTGGGCGGCCACTCGCTGCTGGCCGCGCAGCTGGTCGCCCGGGTGCGTCAGACCCTGGGCGGCGACTTGAGCCTCAGGGAACTGTTCAGCCATCCGACCGTGAACGAACTGGCCAGGGTGGTGGGTCCGCTTGATGGCGCCCGGCCAGAAACGATCACAGCCGTGGACCGCGGCGCGCCCTTGGTCCTGTCGTTCTCGCAACAGCGGCTGTGGTTCCTCGATCAGCTCGACCCCAGCGCCAGCACGGCCTATCACATGCCGGCATCCCTGCTGCTGCGCGGCACGCTCGACCAGGTCGCGCTCAAGGCTTCGCTCGACCGGCTCGTCGCGCGTCATGAAAGCCTGCGCACCCGCTTCGAGCGCAG
>DATDTH010000481.1:0-10680 GCA_035290985.1 Pseudomonas sp.
CTGGCCGAGGCGCCCAAGCCCAAGCTGGCCTTGCCGCCGCCCAAGCCCAGGCCGAAACCCCAGCCACCCAAGCCCCTGGAGCCGCCCAAGCCGGTCGCCAAGCCAGTGGAGGCCCCTCCCGCGCCGCCGGCCAAGCCGACCGAAGTGGCACAGAAGCCGGCGGCACCGGCACCGGCCAGCGCCAGCAGCCCCTCCAAGGCCGAGATCAGTTGGCAGAGCCGGTTGCTCAGCCACCTTGGCCGCTACAAACGCTACCCAGATGACGCCCGTCGCCGCGGCTTCGAAGGCATCGCCCGGGTGCGTTTCAGCGTGGATGGCGCGGGCAAGGTGTTGTCCGTGTCCCTGGCCGGCACCTCCGGCAGCGCCTCCCTGGATCGCGCCACGCTGGCGATGATCCGCCGCGCCCAGCCGCTGCCCAAGCCGCCGGACGAGCTGCTGAGCGGCAACAGCGTGGAAGTGGTCGCGCCCTTTGTCTACTCCCTGAGTCGCCGCTGACCGCACCCTGAACGCGGCAACTTGAACGCGGCAACTTGAACGCGCCTTCTTGCCTTGCAGGCGACAGTTCAGGGCCCAAGGGTGCCGCTGCGGTTGGTTCCATCGGTTGCAACCGCTATGCTTGGGCGCAACCTAATGGAAAACCTCTATGACCCTCACCGAACTGCGCTACATAGTCACACTCGCCCAGGAGCAGCACTTCGGTCGCGCGGCCGAGCGTTGCCATGTCAGCCAGCCGACCCTCTCGGTGGGGGTGAAGAAACTCGAGGACGAGCTCGGCGTGCTGATCTTCGAGCGCAGCAAGAGCGCGGTGCGCCTGACCCCGGTCGGCGCGGGCATAGTCACCCAGGCGCAGAAGGTGCTGGAGCAGGCCCAGGGCATCCGTGAGCTGGCCCAGGCCGGCAAGAACCAGTTGACCGCGCCGCTCAAGGTCGGCGCCATCTACACGGTCGGGCCCTACCTGTTTCCCCACCTGATTCCGCAACTGCACCGGGTCGCGCCGCAGATGCCGCTCTACATAGAAGAGAACTTCACCCACGTACTGCGCGACAAGCTGCGCAACGGCGAGCTGGACGCCATCATCATCGCCCTGCCCTTCCACGAGGCCGATGTGCTGACCAAAGTGCTCTATGACGAGCCCTTCTATGTGCTGTTGCCCGCCGGCCATCCCTGGTCCGCCAAAACCAGCATCGACGCCAGCCTGCTCAACGACAAGAGCCTGCTGCTATTGGGCGAGGGACACTGCTTTCGCGACCAGGTGCTCGAGGCCTGCCCGACCCTGCGCAAGGGCGGCGAAGACCATGGCAAGCACACCACGGTGGAATCCAGCTCCCTGGAGACCATCCGCCATATGGTCGCCTCCGGCATGGGCATCTCGATCCTGCCGTTCTCCGCCGTGGACAGCCATCACTATGCCCCCGGGGTGTTCGACGTGCGCCCGCTGACCCCACCGGTGCCCTTTCGCAGCGTCGCCATCGCCTGGCGCGCCAGCTTCCCGCGGCCGAAGGCGATCGAGCTATTGGCCGATTCGATCCGCCTGTGCTCGGTGGTGCAACCACTGGCCCTAAACGCCTAGGGACCCGAGGCCATGACCGAACTGGCGGCGGTACCCGTCACCGCGCTCAAGGGCGTCGGCGCCGCGCTGGCCGAAAAGCTGGCCAGGGTCGGCCTGGAAAGCCTGCAGGACGTGCTGTTCCACCTGCCTCTGCGCTACCAGGACCGCACCCGTATCGTGCCCATCGGCGCCCTGCGCCCGGGCCAGGACGCAGTGGTCGAAGGCGTGGTGGCCGGTGCAGATGTGGTCATGGGCCGGCGCCGCAGCCTGCTGGTGCGCCTGCAGGACGGCAGCGGCACCCTGAGCCTGCGCTTCTACCATTTCAGCCAGGCGCAGAAGGACGGCCTGAAACGCGGCACCCAGCTGCGCTGCTACGGCGAGGTGCGCCCGGGCTCGTCCGGGCTGGAGATCTACCACCCGGAATACCGCGCGCTCACGGGCAGCGAGCCGATAGCCGTCGAGCAGACCCTGACGCCTATCTACCCAACCACCGAAGGCCTGACCCAGGCCCGCCTGCGCCAGCTCAGCGAACAGACCCTCGCGCGCCTGGGGCCCCACAGCCTGCCGGACTGGCTGCCCGAGGAACTGGCCCGGGACTATCGCCTGGCGCCCCTGGACCAGGCCATTCGCTACCTGCACCGGCCCCCGGCGGATGCCGACCTGGAGGAACTGGCCGAGGGCCGACACTGGGCCCAGCATCGCCTGGCCTTCGAGGAACTGCTGACCCACCAGTTGTCGCTGCAGCGCCTGCGCGAAAGCCTGCGGGCCCAGCAGGCGCCGCAACTGCCCGAGGCCAAGCGCCTGCCGCAACAATTCCTGGCCAACCTGGGCTTCGCCCCCACCGGCGCGCAGCAGCGGGTCGGCGCCGAGATCGCCTACGACCTGCGCCAGCCCGAACCCATGCTGCGCCTGATCCAGGGCGATGTCGGCGCCGGCAAGACGGTGGTCGCCGCCATGGCCGCCCTGCAGGCCCTGGAGGCCGGCTACCAGGTGGCGCTGATGGCGCCGACCGAGATACTCGCCGAGCAGCATTGCCTCACTTTCAAGCAGTGGCTGACACCCCTGGGCATCGACGTCGCCTGGCTGGCCGGCAAGCTCAAGGGCAAGGCCCGCACCGCCGCCCTGGAGCAGATCGCCACGGGCACGCCCATGGTGGTCGGCACCCATGCCCTGTTCCAGGACGAGGTGCACTTTCAAAAACTCGCGCTGGTGATCATCGACGAACAGCACCGCTTCGGCGTGCAGCAGCGCCTGGCCCTGCGCAAGAAGGGCGTGGACGGGCGCCTGTGCCCGCACCAACTGATCATGACCGCCACGCCGATCCCGCGAACCCTGGCCATGAGCGCCTACGCCGACCTGGATACCTCGATCCTCGACGAGCTGCCGCCCGGGCGCACGCCGGTCAATACCGTGCTGGTGGCCGACAGTCGCCGCTTCGAGGTGATCGAGCGCGTGCGCTCGGCCTGCAATGAGGGTCGCCAGGCCTACTGGGTCTGCACCCTGATCGAGGAATCCGAGGAGCTGACCTGCCAGGCGGCGCAGACCACCTTCGAGGACCTCTCCGCCGCCCTCGGCGGCCTGCACGTCGGACTGATCCATGGGCGCATGAAGCCGGCGGAAAAAGCCTCGGTCATGGCCCAGTTCAAGGAAGGTCGGCTGCAGCTGCTGGTCGCCACCACCGTGATCGAGGTCGGGGTCGATGTGCCCAACGCCAGCCTGATGATCATCGAAAACCCCGAGCGCCTGGGCCTGGCCCAGTTGCATCAGCTGCGCGGCCGGGTCGGGCGCGGCAGCGCCGCCAGCCACTGCGTGCTGCTTTATCACCCGCCCCTGTCGCAGCTGGGCCGCGAACGCCTGGGCATCATGCGCGAGACCAGCGACGGTTTCGTGATCGCCGAGAAGGACCTGGAGCTGCGCGGCCCCGGCGAGATGCTCGGCACCCGCCAGACCGGTCTGCTGCAGTTCAAGGTGGCGGACCTGATGCGCGACGCCGATCTGCTGCCGGCGGTGCGCGATGCCGCCCAGCTGCTGCTGGCGCGTTGGCCACAGCATGTCAGCCCGTTGCTGGAACGCTGGCTGCGCCACGGCCAGCAGTACGGTCAAGTATGATCCAGCTCACAACTCACCGATCACTGGCGCCGTCGTCCGGCCAGCGCTCTGGTTATACTGCGAACAGACGTCCCCCTGCAGGATCCCCACTATGATCGAAGTCGCCCTCGCCCCCGATACCGCGCCCCGTCCACCCGCGGTGATTCTGCAACTGCTCGACAAGCTCGGTTTGCCCTATCGGGTGTGCAGCGAGCAACCGGGCCTGAACCCCGCACAGCGGGTCCAGGCGGTGCTGCTCGACGATGCGGTCGGCGCCCTGCTGGTCCTGTATCCGCAGAGCCAGTTGCTGGACCTCAATCGCCTGGCCGAGCTGACCGGGCGCAAGCTCGCCGCGGTCAAGCCCGAACGTCTGGAGCGCATGCTCGGCAAGCACCAGCTCAGCCTGTTGCCGGCGCTCCCACCGCTGACCAGTTCGCCCTGCCTGTACGACGAACGCCTGCTGGACGAGACCAACCTGCTGATCGAGTCCGGCCAAACCGGGGTCCTGCTGGAACTGCCCAGCGCGGCCTACCGTAGCCTGCTGGTCAAGGCCAGCGCGGCGCGCTTCGGCGAGCCGGTAAGCGGCATCCGGCCCAACCTGGACCGCCCGGACGACGACCGTGCCGAGATCACCCAGGCGGTGCAGGCCTTCACCGCCCGACGTATCCAGCAGCGCCTGGAAGAAACCATCGAGATTCCGCCGCTGCCGGAAACCGCGCAGAAGATCATCAAGCTGCGCGTCGACCCGGACGCCACGGTGGACGATATCACCGGCGTGGTGGAAACCGATCCGGCGTTGGCGGCCCAGGTGGTCAGTTGGGCCGCTTCGCCCTACTACGCCGCGCCAGGCAAGATCCGCTCGGTGGAGGACGCCATAGTCCGCGTGCTGGGTTTCGACCTGGTGATCAACCTGGCCCTGGGCCTGGCGCTGGGCAAGACCCTGAGCCTGCCCAAGGACAAACCGCAGCATGCAACGCCCTACTGGCAGCAGGCGATCTACAGCGCCGCGGTGATCGAGGGCCTGACCCGCGCCATGCCCCGCGCCCAGCGCCCGGAATCCGGCCTGACCTACCTGGCCGGCCTGCTGCACAATTTCGGCTACCTGGTGCTGGCCCACGTCTTTCCACCGCACTTCTCGCTGATCTGCCGGCACCAGGAAGTCAACCCGCACCTGGATCACAGCATCATCGAGCAACACCTGCTGGGCATCAGCCGCGAACAGATCGGCAGTTGGCTGATGCGTTACTGGGACATGCCGGAAGAACTGACCACCGCCTTGCGCTTCCAGCATGACCCCCATTACCAGGGCGTGCATGCGGCCTACCCGAACCTGGTCTGCCTGGCGGTCCGCCTGCTGCGCAACCGCGGCATCGGCTCGGGGCCGCAGACGGAGCTCCCCCAGGGCTTGTTCGACCGCCTGGGCCTGAGCCGCGACAAAGCCGAGGATGCGGTGAACAAGGTCCTGGAAGCGGAAGCGGCCCTGCGCGACCTGGCCTCGCAGTTCAACCACTGAGGCGCGGACGCTGCGCAGGCAGGGCGTCGGGTTACGCTGCGCTAACCCGACCTACGGCTCGGACGCTGCGCAGTAAAAAAGGGCCGAAAGGCCCTTTTTGGTCATTGCCTCTTCATGGAAAACCGACCTGCCACCGCGCGCGATCCAGCCTCCGCTTTGGCGGGTTACGCCGAGCGTCGGGTGCGGCGTGGTTAGCCAGACCGCCTTTGCGCGCGGCTAACCCGCCCTACGAAAAGCGAATGTGCCTGCTCTGGTAGGGCGGGTGGAACCCGCAAGCTTTTGCGGTTGCGATGCTACTCCCGGCGCTTGCTCACCGAGCAGCAAGACGGTAGCCCCCTCGGCGAAAGCGAGGATCTCAGGGCGCAACCTGGGTCAGCTTGGCCCGGCGGGCGGCGAAGAGCGCGGGCAGCGCCTGCACGCTGGCCCGCAACAACCGGCTGACCGGCTCCTGCTCGTACAAGGCGGCGTATTCGGCCAGTTGCGCGCTGGGCATCTGCCGGTAGGCATAGAGCATGAAGGACTCCACGGCCTCGGCGCTGGAAGTGCCCAGGGCCTTGCCCTGGGCCTCGGTCTGGGCACTCAGGGCCCGCTCGTCAAGGTGCTCGCCGCGCGCCTCGAGGGCCAACGAGAGCTGGGTCTTGCCCGCCTCGTAGCGCAGCAAGGAAGCCATCGCGGTGGTCTGCGCCGCGCGGTCCAGGCGGCGCACCAGGGCCAGGCGCTCGGCCCGTGGCGGACGCTCGCGCAACTGCAGACGATAGGCGGCCAGACCCTCAGCCCCGGTTTCACCCACCGCCCGTTCGGCCTGGGTAAATTGCCGGGCCAGGGGACTGTCCAGCAGCGCCTCGGCTTGCTGCAACTGCGCGCGCTCCAGCTTGGGCGCCACGCGACGCGCCAGGCCCAGGCACAAGCCATCGGCGGCGAAGATGGTGTTCACCCTGGCCTGCTGCGCCTCGGGCAGGCCGCGCGCGACCAGCGGCGCGCTCTGCTCGCAGAGCAGCCGAATGCCGACCAGCTCGAAGGCCTCGGCCAGGGCTTCGGGTTTGGGAGAGTCGGCCAGGGCCAGACCGGCGCTGAATACCAGCGGGAAAAACGGAAGAACGGACAACAGGCGCATGTTCGGGCTTTCCAGAGGAACTCCGTTCAGCCTACCGAATGCGCCAGGCACCTTCCAGCGACAAGGCCGCAGATGCGGCCGAGTCGGCAAAACGCGGGGCGCTCAGGCGGCCTTGGGCGCGGCCGGCTTCTTCTTCGGCATCATGTACTTGGTCAGGCCCTGGAACCACACGACCAGGGCCGGGTTGCCCTGAATCTGGATGTCCTTGCTCTGGATACCCTGCATAAAGGCCAGCTGCTTATTCTTTGCATTCATGGTGGCGAACCCGTAGGCGCCATCCTTGAAGCCCAGGGCGAAAGCCGGCGCAGTCGCGCTGCCGCCCTTGCTGCTGATGCGCTGGTCCTTGACGATGAAATGACGGGCGATCTTGCCGTCCAGGGTATGCAACTGGAACACCAGGTCCTTGCCCGCAAGCTGCTCCTGGAACTTGGGGTTTTCACGGCTGGCTTTGGCCATCAGACGGCCCAGCATCCACAGGAGGAAACGAAATTTCATGCACACGGCCTCGGCGAGAAATGGAACGGCGGTGCATTGTAGCGGTTTGTCGTCCGCACGACAGCCTGCCTTTAGCCGGGCGCTCGACAGGGGTGGTACGTGAGCGGTTAGCGGGAATGCCCGGAGCCAGGAGGCCCCGGGCCGTGGACTCAGTTCACCGAATCCTTCAGGAACTTGCCCGGCTTGAAAGCCACGGTGTTGCTGGCCTTGATCTTCACCGGCTCACCGGTCTGCGGATTTTTCCCGGTGCGGGCTCCGCGGTGGCGCTGGACGAAGGTGCCGAAACCCACCAGGGTCACGCTGTCCTTGCGGTTCAAGGCACCGGTGATTTCTTCCAACACGGCGTTGAGTACACGATTGGCCTGATCCTTGGTCAGATCGGCCCTTTCCGCGATAGCGGCGGCGAGTTCAGGTTTACGCATAAAAGCCTCTTAAGACGGTTTTTTGTTTTTGTATCCGTACTGCCATTAAGAACGGCGCCCACAGTGCCGTAACAGCTCTGCGCTGCGGCAGACCCGGAGGAGAATGGCATGCCGCCGAGGCCCGCGCCAGTATCGTCAGACAGTTTGCGCAGGCAATTTGACGGTGTTTACGACAGAACGGCCGTCATTTACGCCAAAAGCGCGGGAAGTTCCCGGTTCAGGGCCAGCTTGTCCTGCACGGCCGTGCCGGTCAGGGCATAACCCAGCAGGCGGCCGCTGGCATCGCGGCACAGTGCCTTGATATCCGCACCACTGCCTTCGACCGTCCACTTGCCCGGCAAACCCCGCGGCGGCGGGGACACCACCAGCGGGCAAACAGGGGTCTTTACCATCACCGGCATGGGCCCATAACTGACCGCCGTCGGCGTGCCCGCCAGGGTCTGGGCCAGGGCCCGCGCGCAGGTCATCAGCGGCATGACGTAGAGCAGGTTGAGGCCATCGACTTCGGCGCAGTCGCCCAGGGCGAAAATATTGGCATGGGAGGTCCTCAACTGCCGGTCCACCACCACGCCGCGATTCACTGCCAGGCCGGCGGCGGCGGCCAGGTCGATGCGCGGGCGCAGGCCCACGGCGGACAATACCAGGTCACACTGCAGCAGGCGGCCATCGGACAGGTGCGCCTCCAGCCCGTCGGCGCTGCGCTGCAGCCGGGTCAGCACCGGCCCCAGGTGGAAACGCGCGCCCAGGCTTTCCAGGCCCGCCTGTACGGCCGCGGCGGCGGCCGGGTGCAGCAACCCCGGCATGACCTGTTCGCAGGGAGCCACCAGTTCGACCTGGAAACCGCCGAGCAGCAGGTCGTTGGCGAATTCGCAGCCGATCAGCCCGGCGCCGAGCAGCAGCACCCGCTGCTTGCCGAGCGCCGCGGTACGAAAGCGGGCGTAGTCTTCCAGGTCGTTGATCGGAAAGATCGCGTCCTGGGCATCGCCCTGCACCGGCACGCGGATGGGCTCAGCGCCCCAGGCCAGCACCAGGTCGCGATAGGGCACCGCCTCCTCGCCTATCCACAGCTGCTTGTGCCCGGGATCGATGCCGCTGATGCGGGTGTGAGTCCGTACTTCGGCGTTCAACTGCTCGGCCATGGTGCCGGGTTCGGCCATGCACAGGCCATCGGCATCCTTGTGCTTGCCGAAACCGGTGGACAGCATCGGCTTGGAATAGGAACGCCCATCATCGGCGGTGAGCAGCAGCAGCGGCGTGTCGCCATCGAGCTTGCGAAACTCCTTGGCCAAGTTGTAGCCGGCCAGGCCGGTACCGACTATCACCACAGGTGCGGGCATAAGAACTCCTCTAGGGGTGTCACTGTCGATGGACATAAAAAAGTAAAAAATGGGGCGCCGCAACAGGCCGCGCAGGGGCACTCAGCGAGTCGCGGCCACCCCCTCAGCAGAGTTCGATCATCTCGAAATCGCTCTTGCCGACCCCGCAATCCGGGCACAACCAATCCGCCGGAATATCTTCCCAGGCGGTACCGGGCGCAAAGCCCTCGTCGGGCAGGCCCGCGTCTTCGTCATAGATGAAACCGCAGACCACACATTGCCACTTACGCATCATTACCTCCCCGCCACCTTCGCCTCCCGCCGCCGCTCGTCGGCAGCGGCACAGCACGGCAAAGGCCTTGTCTCAGCCGATTTCGATCATCTCGAAATCCATCTTGGCGACGCCGCAATCCGGGCACAACCAGTCTTCCGGGACGTCCTGCCAGGCGGTACCCGCCACTATGCCCTCGTCCGGCCAGCCCAGGCGCTCATCGTAGATCAGGCCACAGACCACACATTGCCACTTCTTCATTCGCTACTTCCTCATGTCTCAGGCGTACTAGGCCGAACGGTCGCTAGGTGAAGAATACCGTCCGGCTCAGCGCTTTGTACTGATCGCCAGGCCGCGACGCAAGTACCACCGGCCCGGCCCTACCTTAGTCTGGAGCCACGAGGCCATGCTAAGCTCCCCGCCCCGATCGCCGCCGAAGCCCGCTGCCGTGCCCTCCGCCGCCCTCTCCGAGATACCTTGCTGGCGCCCCGCCGCCCAGTTCCAGCCCAGCCCCTCCGCCGACCTGGCCGACTGGCTGTTCGATCAAGGCTCGCTGACGCGCCGCCTGACCCAGCTGTCCGCCGACGCCTTCAGCGTCGTGCCGCTGGTGCAAGGCTGGCAGACCCTACGTACCGACGAATGTGCCGCCCTGCAGGTCGCGGAAGGTAGCGTCGGCTGGGTCCGCGAGGTGTACCTGCGCGGCCACGAGCAGCCCTGGGTGTTCGCCCGTAGCGTCGCCGCGCGGCGCGCGCTGGTCGACTCCCACTTCGACCTGGAAAGCCTCGGCAGCCGCTCCCTGGGCGAACTGCTGTTCAGCGACAGCGCCTTCGCCCGCGGCGAGTTGCAAGCCTCCCCCTACCCGGCCGAGTGGCTGCCCCAGGCCGTGCGCGAGGACGGGCTATGGGCCCGTCGCTCCTGTTTTCGCCGTGGCGAACTGGCCGTGCTGGTCGCCGAGGTCTTTCTTCCAGCCTTCTGGCAGGCGGCCAAGGGCCTATAATCGCTCGGCCCAGCAGGGCGTTTCATTTTCCCAGGACCGGATAGCCCCATGCGCAAGAAAAAACCCGCCAGGAACAGCAGCGCCCAGGGCGCCCCGGTCAAGCAGGCGTTCGCCACGCCGCCGCAGCGGGCGAAGCGCCCCCGGGGTCGCCTGGACGATTTCATCGCCCTGACCCGGCTGAACAAGCCGATCGGCATCTACCTGCTGCTCTGGCCCACGCTCTGGGCCCTGTGGATCGCCGCCGAAGGCCTGCCCAGCTACAAGAATCTGCTGATCTTCGTCCTCGGCGTGGTGCTGATGCGCGCCGCGGGCTGCGTAATCAACGATTACGCCGACCGCAACATCGACGGACACGTCAAGCGCACCCAGGATCGCCCCCTGGCCGCCGGGCGGATCAGCTCCCGCGAGGCGCTGCTGCTGTTCGCCACCCTGGTGGGCCTGAGTTTCATCCTGGTGCTGTTCACCAACGCCACGACCATCTGGCTGTCCTTCGGCGCTCTGGCGCTGGCGGCCTGCTACCCCTTCATGAAACGCTACACCTTCTACCCCCAGGTGGTGCTCGGCGCGGCGTTCTCCTGGGGCATGCCGATGGCCTTCACCGCCGAGACCGGCGGCCTGCCGCCCGAGGCCTGGCTGCTGTACCTGGCCAACCTGTTGTTGACAGTGGCCTACGACACCTACTACGCCATGACCGACCGCGACGACGACTTGAAGATCGGGGTGAAGTCCACCGCCATCCTGTTCGGCGAGGCCGACCGCCTGATCATCGCCAGCCTGCAGGGCCTGGCGCTGCTGTGCCTGCTGCTGGCCGGCGCGCGCTTCGAGCTGGGCCTGTATTACCACCTGGGCCTGGGCATCGCCGCACTCTGTTTCGCCTGGGAGTTCTGGAGCACCCGCGACCGCGACCCCCAGGCC
>DATDTH010000482.1:0-8699 GCA_035290985.1 Pseudomonas sp.
CTCGATGCCTGGCTGGCCAGCCAACCCGGCCAGGCGGCGCGCAACCGTGCGGGCCAGTGCCTGTTCGACTGGTTCATGCACAGCGTGTTCGGCTGGCACCGGCTGAATGCCGATCCGCATCCCGGCAATTTCCTGTTTATGCCCGATGGCCAGGTAGGGGTGATCGATTTCGGCTGCACCAAGGCGTTGTCGTCGGCCTTTACCGACAGTATCGCCCGGGTCTGGCGTGCCGGCCTGAGTGAGGTGGCGGGTGGCGACAGCACGCCGCTGCGTCAGGCCTATGTCGATCTCGGCCTGATCTCGCCCGGCCTGTCGGATGCCGATTTCGAACAGCAGCTGATGCCGGCCCTCGCCGCGATGCGGGCCTGGCAGATCGAGCCGTTCCGGCAGGCCCGCTTCGACTTCGCCAACCGCTCTGCCTTTCCGGTCTTGACCGCCGCCCATCGCCAGGTCCTCACCCGGTCCCTGATCGCCGTGCCGCCGGAGATGCCGTATTTCGACCGGGCATTCCTGGGCATCAGCCAGTTGCTGAAAACCCTGGGCGCCGAGGTGGCAACCCAGACCCCCTGGATCCATTCATCCTTCAAGGAGTCACTTCATGTCTGAACGCTCTCACACCCCCAGGGCCTGGATCGGCCATTGCCTGATGGGGGTTGCCGTCCTGCACACCCTCGCCGCCGGCTTCATGTTCGCCGACCCGCTGCTCGACATCCTCCGCCTTGGGGTTTTCGACAGCATCAACCATGACCCAGCGAAGGGCCGAGCGGCGTGGTTCGTGATGTTCGGTGGGTTGCTCGCCCTGCTGGCCCTGACCGTGACGGCGCTCGAACGGCGCGACGACAGGGCCACGCTGCAGGCGGTGGGTGTCGGCCTGCTGCTGCTCGCGACCCTGGGCATCGTGCTGATGCCCATGTCTGGCGTCTGGCTGGCCATCCCGCCGGGCATCGCCTTGCTGACGAGGCGTCGCGGCGAGGCGGCCGGCGTGTCGCCGCGGGGTGCCTGAACGACTACTGCTCCCAGTCCAGGGGGCATTCCTGGCAGCCGCTCATCTGGGTGCCCTGGAACGAGGCGTAATGGCGGCGGGCGCCGCTCAGGTCGGCGTTGGCCAGGTTGGCGTCGGTGAATTTGGCTTCCTGCAGGTTGGCGTCGCGAAGGTCCGCGCCCTTCAGGTCGGCGCGACTGAGCCAGCTCATCTCCAGGTCGGCGGCCCTGAGCGTCGCGTCCTGCATCCGGGCCCCGGACAATCGGGCGAATTCCAGGTAGGCCGCGGTCAGGTCTGCGCCCTGGAATTGCGCGCCCTGGGCGAACAGGCCCCAGGCTTGGATGGCGACCAGCTTGGCCGCGCTGAGGTCGGCCAGGCGCAGGTTGCTCTGTTGCAGGCTGGCGCGGCTGAGGTTGGCGCCCTGCAACCGGGCTTTCTCCAGGTTGGCCAGGTCGAGGTTGCTGTGGCGTAGATCGGCGCCTGCCAGGTTGGCCCCGGCCAGGTTCATGCCGTTCATGCTCTGGTGACGCAGGTCGGCACCGCGCAGGTCGACCCCGGGGCACTGGCTGTGGGCTTCGATGCGGCAACCGTTGAGGGTTCGCACCGGGTCGTCGCCGTCGGCGAAGGCCAGGCTCGCGGCGACCAGCAGTACCAGGGGCAGGTAGAGGTGCAGGTGATTCATGGAAGCGGTCCTGTAAGCAGGTCCGGGAGCGCGGAGCGGCTCCCGGAGGGCGGCCCGTGAGGGCCAGGAGCTGGCGGGCTTAGCGTTGGGCGGTGTCCCAGCTCGGCAGTTTGAAGACCCAGAAGGAGCCGCCCTGAGCCACCGGCTTGGTCAGCTCGGCCAGGTCGCCGCCCCACAGGGGCACTGCGCCGCCGTAGCCGACGGTCACACCTATGTACTGTTCACCGTCCTGATCCCAGGTGATGGGTGGCGAGACGATGCCGCTACCGGTCTGGAACTTCCACAGCTCCTTGCCGGTTTTCGCGTCGAAGGCCTTGAAGAAGCCGTCGCCGGTGCCGGTGAATACCAGGTTGCCCTTGGTCGCCAACACGCCGGCCCAGAGTGGCAGGGCCTCTTTGTGTTCCCACACCACTTTGCCGGTGGTGGGATTCATGGCACGCAGGCTGCCGACATGGTCGTCGTACATGCGCTTGATGCGAAAGCCCATGCCCAGGTAGGCCGAGCCTTCCTTGTAATTGACCTCCTCGGTCCAGTAGTCCTCTTTCCAGTGGTTCGCCGGCACGTAGAACAGCCCGGTGTCCTGGCTGTAGGCCATGGGGTTCCAGTTCTTGCCGCCCAGGAAGGGCGGCGACACTTCCACCGCCTTGCCGTGTTTCTCACCGGGTTTGGGCAGGGGCGGGCGCTGGCCCGGGTTCTCCACCGGGCGGCCGCTCTTCAGGTCGATATGGCTGGCCCAGGTGATGTTGTCGACGAAGGGGAAGGCGTTCTGCAGCTTGCCGTCGGTGCGATCGACCACATAGAAGAAACCGTTGCGATCGGCGTGGGCGGTGGCTTTGACCTGCTTGCCGTTCTTGCCCTGGTAGTCGAACAGCACCAGCTCGTTGTTGCCGGAGAAGTCCCAGGCGTCGTTCGGGGTGTGCTGGTAGAACCACTTCACCTCGCCGGTGCTCGGGTCGACGCCGACCTGGCCGGAGGTGTAGAGGCTGTCGTGATCCTTGGGGTCGCCGCCCTTGGCGGTGCGCGCCCAGGTGTTCCAGGGGCCGGGGTTGCCGGCGCCGATGATGATGGTGTTGTTTTCTGCATCGAAGCTGGCGCTCTGCCAGGGCGCGCCGCCGCCGTGGCTCCAGGCTTCGACCTTGCCGGTCGGCGAGTTCTTGTCGTCGGGCCAGGAGGGGGCTTTGACATCACCGGTGGGGGTGCTGTCCTTGCCGTTCAGGCGGCCCATATGGCCTTCGACGAAGGGTCGCATCCACACTTCCTCGCCCGTGTCCGGGTCGCGGGCGAAGAGTTTGCCGACCACGCCGAATTCGTCGCCCGAACTGCCATGGATCAACAGGGTCTTGCCGCTGACCTTGTCCTTGATCAGGGTGGGGGCGCCGGTCATGGTGTAGCCGGCGCGGTGGTCGCCGAATTTCTTGTTCCACACCACCTTGCCGCTGTCCTTGTTCAGCGCCACCAGGCGGCCGTCGAGGGTGCCGAAGAAAATCTTGTCGCCGAAGATCGCCGCGCCGCGGTTGACCACGTCGCAGCAGGGGCGGATGTCGTCGGGCAGGCGGTGGGAGTATGTCCACAGGCGTTTGCCGGACTTCGCATCCAGGGCGAACACCCGCGAATAGGAGCCGGTGACATAGATCACGCCGTCGCGGACTATGGCCTGGGACTCCTGGCCGCGCTGTTTTTCGTCGCCGAAGGAGTAGGACCAGGCGGGGGTCAGCTTGAACACGTTCTGGTCGTTGATCTGGGCCAGCGGGCTCCAGCGCTGGGCGTTGGTGCCCATGCCATATTGCAGCACGTCCTTGGTGCTGAGGTGGTCATTGGCGATGTCTTCCCAGCCGACATTCTTGGCGAAGGCGCCGCCCGCCGCGGCGAGGCCGCCCGCGAGTATCAGGCCTTTAATGATGACGCTCAGCGCGCTGGCAGGCGTGGGTAGGGATCTTATTGTCATGGTGCGGTTCCCGTAGTCGGAGTTTGCCCGTTCGCCACCTGGCGACCCGGTACGCTCAATGGTGGAACCGCCAGGAGGCGGGCCGATATGGAAAAGCTCCTGCCGAGGCCGGGAAGTCTTCCCATGGCGGCCATCACTTGGTGCCCATCCGGCTGACTACTACCAAGGGCGTAGGCCTGGGCCCCCAAAGCAGCATGGGGCGCGCCGGCCGGGGTGCTTACCATCCTCTTCAACTGCGCTATCCCCTGCGCCCTTGCCTTGCACAGCATCTCGAAGAGGATGAAAGTCATGAACGAACACAAGCTATTGCGTGGTCTGGTTTTCACGGTCGGTCTGAGTCTGAGCGGACTGGCCCTGGCCCATGGCGATGTCACACCCCAGACGGTGAACACCGAGGGTCTCGAGCCCCTGGGCACGGAATGGCGCGACGAGAATCCCTACCGCGCCCCCTATGAGAAGAACGCCCTGGCGGTTGAGATTGGCACCTCGGCCTACAACCAGAACTGCGCGCGTTGCCATGGCCTGGAAGCCATCTCCGGCGGTATCGCCCCGGACCTGCGCCTGCTGACCCCCGATGCCGAGGGTGACGAGTGGTTCAAGGAGCGGGTGATCAACGGCGCGGTGCGCGACGGTGCGGTCTACATGCCGAAAATGGCCGATTACATCAGCCAGGAAGGCCTGTGGGCGATCCGCGCCTACCTGGAAAGCGTCCACGTCGAAGAGTGATTGCCATGCGCCTGCTCATGCTGTTGTGCTGGCTGTTATGCGTGCCGCTGGCCCAGGCCCAGCTACGCCCTTTCGACGACATGGTCGCCTCGGGCGTGTTGAGGGTGGCGGTCTACGAGAACTTCCCGCCCTACAGCGTTCAGCGCAATGGCCAGGCCAGTGGACTGGATGTCGAGCTGGCCGGGCAACTGGCCGCGGGCCTGGGTCTGAAGCTCGAATTGCTCTGGGTCAACCCGGGGGAAAAGCTCGACGACGACCTGCGCAATTTCATCTGGAAGGGCCATTACCTGCGTCCCGGGGTGATTGCCGACCTGATGCTGCGGGTGCCCTATGACCGCGACTACGCGAACAAGCGCAACGAGCTGGGCGAACTGGTCAATGAGCAGGTGGTGATGTTCGGCCCCTACCAGCGCGAGCGCTGGGAAGTGGTGCATGACAGCCGGCGCCTGCCGACCGTGGACAGCATCGGCGTATTCCGCCTGCACCCCATAGGCGTGGAGCTGGAAAGCGTGCCGTCCTTCTATCTGACCTCGGTGTTCGGCGGCCAACTGAGTCGTAACACCCTGCATTTCCCGAACGCCCAGGCCGCCTTCACGGCCATGCAGGAGGGCCAGGTCGATGCGGTCATGGCCTTGCGCGGCGAGCTGGACGGCCTGCTGTTCCAGGCCCGGGATCCGGCCCTGAAGGCCGCCGACAACACCTACCCGAACCTCGGCCAGCCCGCCTGGGATATCGGCATGGCGGTGCATGAAAGCAATCGACAGTTGGCCAATGCCGTGGACTTGCAGATCGAGGAGATGGTCGCCGACGGTCGCCTGCAGCGCCTCTATGAGCAGCATGGCCTGCGCTACGAGCTGCCGGAGCTGTACCAGCAACAGTAGGCGGTCCGGCGACCCTGGACGCACATGGGAGGTGGACGATGTTGTGGCGATTGATGCTGTTGTGCACGCTGAGCGGGCCGCTGCTGGCCGCGCCGCCCGCGCCGGGCCAGGACCCGATGCCCTCGGTGATGTGGCAGTTCCATCGGCAGGCCATGCTCGGCGACGCGCCTTTCGTGTTCGACGAGCGGGTGCGCCTGGAGGCGCCGCCGTTCGCCGAGGACGCCCGCCAGGTGCCGATCCAGGTGGATGCCCGGGCCTTCGCCGGCCGGGTGCAGAAGATCATCGCCTGGGCCGAGCTCAACCCCATCCCACGGATATTCAGCTTCGTACCGGGCGAAGGGGTGCAGCCCCTGGTGGCGATCCGCATCCGCGTCGAGCAGGCCACGCCGATCCGCGCGGCGGTCTTGACCGATGATGGCGTCTGGCATGTCGGCTCGGCCTGGGTCGATGCCGCCGGCGGTGGATGCACCGCGCCCAGCGTGGTGCGCGCCCAGGACGGCTGGGAGGATCGCCTCGGCCAGGTGCATGCCGGGCGTTTCCCCCTCGGCGAGGCCAGCCGCCTGCGCCTGCGGGTCGACCATCCCATGGACAACGGCCTGATCGGCGGCATCCCGGAGTTCTTCCTCAATCAGGCCGAGCTGCGCGATGAACAGGGCCGGCCCCTGGCGACCCTCGAATTGTTCCCGGCGGTCAGCGAGAACCCGACCATCAGCCTAGAGGTCGAGGGCCATGCCGGCGCGCGCCTCTGGCTGCGGGACAACAACGGCAACGAATTCGAGGCCGCGTTCTAGCAAGGATCCCCAGCACCTTGGCCGAGGCGTTTTTGTAGGGTGCGCCATGCGCACCGGGAGTTCGATGTGGTGGCCATGCCTCGGCGGTGCGACGCCCAGCGCACCCTTAGGCGCTCCGTTACACCTATTCGTTTTGAACCTGTCCTAGACGAGGTGCCCATGCGCTATATGTTTCTGCTGGTTGCGCTCTATTGTTGCAGCGCCCGCGCCGAACTCGACTACCAACTGCAACCGCGGCAGATCGCGGCCGATACCTGGCTGTTGGAAGGCAGCACCACCAACTTTGCCCAGGACAATGGCGGCAATGTGGTCAACGTTGCCTTTATCGTCACCGAGGCCGGGGTGGTGGTGATCGACACCGGACCTTCGCGGCGTTACGGCGAGGCGCTGCGCCAGGCCATCGCCCGGGTCACTCCGCAGCCGGTGGTGCTGGTGCTGCTGACCCATCACCACCCCGACCATGTGCTGGGCAACCAGGCCTTCGCCGACGTGCCGATCGCCGCATTGGCGGGCACCACCAAACTGTTGGCCGAGCAGGGCAATGCCATGGCCGAGAACATGTACCGCCTGGTCGGCGACTGGATGCGCGGCACCGAGGTGCTGCTGCCGACCCAGGTGCTCGAGCCGGGCGTGCGTCGCATCGGCAACCACAGGCTGCGCCTGCTGGCGTTGGCTGGGCATACCGGCGCCGACCTGGTGATATTCGACGAGCAGACCGGCGTGCTGTTCGGCGGCGACCTGCTGTTCTACCAGCGCGCCCTGACCACGCCGAACAGTCCAGGCCTGGATGTCTGGCTGGCGGACCTGGACGTGCTGCAGGCGCTGCCCTGGCGCCTGATAGTGCCCGGTCATGGGCCGTTCGCCAGCGATGCCGCGCCCTTCGCCCAGATGCGCGACTACCTGGGCTGGCTCGATGGCCTGCTGCGCGACAGCGCCGCCCAGGGCGCGGAGATGAACGAGGTGATTCGCGCGCCCATTCCCGAGCGCTTCGCCCAGGTCAGCCTCAGCCGTTTCGAACTGATCCGCAGCGTCAGCCACCTCTACCCGCGCTACGAGCGAAAGGTGATGCCCCGGGTGGATCATTGACGTCTGGCGAGGTGTCGTTGTCGGGTTACGCTTCGCTAACCCGACCTACGTGAGGCACGCGCGCTTTTCGTAGCTCGGGTCAGGTTTTTGTTAACCCGACGGCTTATCGGCGAAACCCAGACGGACCCACGCCCCTAATTATGGGCAAGTGGATTTCTCGGCCTGTTGTGTGCTGGGCTTAGAGCAGCCCCTGACCACCAGGTACAGCAGCGGGCCGACCGAGACGAACAGGGCGGTCAGGGTGAAACCGGGGTGCAGAGTTCCACCAGTGTGCCATCCGGGCAACGGACATAGGAGAGGGTCTGGCCCCAGGGCTTCGACTCCGGGGCCTTGACCTCACTGGCGCCGGCGGCCAGGGCGGTGGCGTGAGCCTGGGCAATATCGGGCGTCACGAACGCGACTTCAATGCCGAGGGGCTGGGCCGACGCGTCCGCGGCCACGAATCCCTCTGGAAAGTTCAGCGCCCCCAGGGCGTGGGCGGCGAAGGCCAGGGTGGTCTCCCCGGTCTCGAGTTCGCCATAGTCCCCGGACTCATGCAGGAAGCGGCGAGCAAAGCCGAAGGCCGCTTCGAAGAAGGCCAGCGAGGCCGCGACATCGGGGACATAGATGATGGTGTAACCGAATTTCATAATGATTCCTTTCTTATGAGGGGCATGATTTTTCAGGGCTGTTAAAGCTGGCCGAACGCTACGGGTTTACAGTCAGAGTGTCCATCCTCGGCGTTGGGCCTGTCGGGTTACGCTTCGCTAACCCGACCTACGGTCTGGTTTACAGTCGGGCTGTCCATCCTCGGCGTTGGGCAGGGCTTCGAGCTGTGAGGATTCGCGTCCGTGTTCCGGTCGATGCACCAGAGTTCGCGGGTTGCACCCGCCCTACGAAAAGCGCTTCGGCGAAATCCACCTGCTCAAGCGGATTGCATCTGGGCCCGCCCAACGAAAAACGCTTCGGCGAGGTTCGAGGTTTGCCAAACGTTCACTGCAGGTTCAGTTCATCGCCGCGTTCCTGTTGCCAGTCGTCCAGGGTCGGGGCGGCGGTTTCGCCGTCCATGCGGTGGATGATGTCGAAGTAGTCCTGCTTGAGCGGGCTGCGCATGATCTCCTCGCGGGTCCTGACCTTCACCGCGTAAACGCTCTGCACGTTCTGGTGATCGAAGGCGCGCCACTCCTGCTCGTCCTTGAGCAGCTGGTAGCGGTGGTTTTCCAGGGCGGCGATTACCCGCTCGCTGTCCAGGCTGGCGCTGCGCTCCACGGCATCGGCCCATTGGCGGACGATGCCGTAGGCCGAGGCGGCGGCGCTGCCGGGGTATTCGTGGTGCTGGGCCATGAAGGCTTCGACGAAGGCCATGCCCTCGGGGCTCTTCTCCTGGGTCGGTACCCGCCAGGTCCAGGCCTCGGTGCCGATCACGCCCTCCATCACGGTGGCACCGGCTTCCTGGACGATGCTCTTGCTCAGGTTCGGCACTATGATCTGCATCCGCTGGCGCAGGCCGAGGTTGTTGGCCAGGCGCATGGTCCGCAGCAGGTCATCGCCCAGCAGCACCACCACCAGCATGTCGGCCTCGCTGGCCGCGGCCTTCTGCAAGGCCTTGAGATAGTCTTCGCGCCGC
>DATDTH010000483.1:0-3718 GCA_035290985.1 Pseudomonas sp.
CCGCTGGCATGCCCCCAGGAGGCGGTCACACGCTCCGGAGCCGCCTGTTCAAGGGCCAGACGCACGGCATCGGCGAGGGTTTCCATCGGAGTAGTGGTGCAGTTGACGTGCGGTGCCGGCTCCTGGGCGTTGCACAGAGTACCGGACGGGCCAAGGTCTACACTCACGCAGCGATAGAGGCCTTCATTGTAGGGCGGTGGCACCTGGGCGAACATCATCAGTCCGAGGTAAACCCCGGAGATCGAATTGCCCGCGTAGGAGTTGATGAAGTAAGGCACCTGCGGCGGGCTCTCTATCAGAACGTGCGCCTCGTCGCCGCGAATTTCCACCTGGGCAGTGATCGACAATTCTCCCAGACCATGACCGGAGTCTTCGAGAATGGCAGTGCCGCTGTAGAAACCGTCTGGCACATCACGCAACAATGCGCGCATATGACGGTCTGCCATATCTTTCAGCTCGGTAATGCACGCTCGGACCTGGTCGACGCCATAGCGATCGAGCAACTCGATCAGGTGACGCTCGCCCACGCTGCAAGCACCGTACTGGGCATTCAGATCGCCTTCTTGATAGGCGCGGGCGCGCATGTTGGTCAGCAGCAGGTTGATTACGTCTTCCCGGCGCTGGCCCTGGGCCCACAACTTGACAGGCGGGATGCGCAGGCCCTCTGCGTAGATTTCTTTTGCGTCCGGGTTGTAGCCGGCCGGTACCGGGCCGCCAATATCGGTCAGGTGGCCCTTGCAGACCGTCCAGAACACCAGCTCGCCCTTATAGAACACCGGTTTGTACATGCAGCAGTCGAGGATATGACTGCCCATGTAGGCTGGATCGTTATGATAAATAACATCGCCCTCGGCAATCTCATCACCGAAGAAGCCAGCAACGCATTTCATCGCTGGGATAAGCGAACCGAGATGAATAGGAATGTCCTGGCCTTGCAGGATCATTTCCGGGAGGTGATCGAAGAGTGCGTTGGAATAGTCGTGGGCGAGGTTGAACACGCTCGAGCGACTGGTCTTTTCCAGCGTCAGGGTCATTTCTCGCTGGGCTGTTTCGAGCGCACCGCGCACGACTGCCAGGGTGATCGGGTCTACTGTTTTCATGGGTCACCACAAATCTTGTTTTTGTCTGGGGAGGCGTGACGGATGTCTTGCCCACATCGCTAATCTACGCGCGGGCCTAGCGGCTGGCTTGTCTTCAAGCGCACCGTTTTTTGGCCTGAAGTGAACTGTTTCTACTGGTGCATCTACTCAAGATCTAATGCCGGGAGGCCGGAACGCTGCGATCGGGTAGGAGGCGGCCTCACGGCCGCCGTCCTCCCACACCACCGTGCGTACGGTTCCGTACACGGCGGTTCAGGCCATGCGGTTAAGCCGATTGATCGTATCCAGTATCGAGACCAGTCAAAGTCTGTCCCATAGCTTCTTCGGCAGCGCCTGATTCATATGCGGCGCTCCTGAGTTCCACCACGGGCCTCGGCCATTGAAGGCCGACTTGCAGGCACGCTCCTCGCTCAATCCCAGGCGCATCAGGTTGCGCGCCCTCGTAGAGGGCTGCTTCCATTGCCGCCAGATGACACAGCGAAGTTTGTGCCTGACCCAGCCATCCAGCTCTTCCAGTGGACGCTTGCTCTGGCTGAGCTTGAAGTAGCCTGCCCAGCCTCGCAGCACCGGGTTTACCCGCTCGATGACATTCGCCATCTTGTGGCCCCGCACCCCTCGCAGCAGTTCCCTGAGACGGTCGCGCACACGGCGCAGGCTCATGGTTGCCACTCGCAGTCTAGGCTGCGAGTGCCAACTCATCCCATACCCCAGGTAGTCGCATTTCCACGACCCAGCCACGCGACTCTTGTCCCGATTCAGTCTCAGTTTCAGACGGTGATTCAGGAACCGCTCGACACTGGCCAGCACTCGTTCGCCAGCACGCGGACTACGGACATAAATGTTCGCGTCATCGGCATAGCGCACGAAGCGATGGCCTCGCCGCTCCAACTCACGGTCGAGTTCATCGAGCAGGATGTTCGACAGCAGCGGCGAAAGCGGGCCGCCTTGCGGCGCCCCCTCCTGCCGATGGCTGACAACCCCGCCCGACATGACGCCCGCTTCGAGGTAACGGCGGATGAGTCTGAGCACCTGTTTGTCTTCGACATGGCGCTCAACACAGAACATCAGGATGTCGTGGTTGACCCGATCAAAGAACTTCTCCAGATCGAGTTCCACGCAACACCTATGACCCGCCGCCACATGGGTGCGGGCCATCTCGACAGCCTGGTGAGCGCTTCTGCCCGGACGGAAGCCGTAGCTATAGTCCGAGAACAGCGGATCGAAGATCGGCGTGAGCTGTTGCAGCAGGGCTTGCTGGATCAGGCGATCCACGACACTGGGAATGCCCAGTTGCCGCATACCGCCCTGCGGTTTGGGAATTTCGACCGCCCGCACTGCCTGGGGATGGTATTCACCTGCCAGCAGCCTGACCTTCAGGATGGGCCAATACTGTTTCACGTAGCCTGCCAAGTCGGCGACCGTCATGCCATCGGCACCCGGCGCCCCCTTGTTGCTGACCACGCGCTGATACGCACGCTTGAGATTGAGCGGCGCAAGCACCCGCTCCATCAGCGTGTCCGGCTCCGCGTTCATCCACGTCACCGACGCCGCCGATACCTCTGCGCTGTCAGGCGTCATCCTCGGCCTCTGGCCGGGACTCGGGGTGACAGTCTTCTCTTGGAGAAATTTCTGCATTTCGGTTATCGACGAGACGCTGACGCCTACTGGCGGCATGACCTGTTCGGCCCTTGATGGCGTGGTTGACCGCCACTTACTACGGCCTCGGCTGACTTCTGCACGCCCATCCCGTCGCCTCTCGACAATCGGTAGCACAATGGCAAGCGTACAGATCTCCCAGGGTAATTCGCGCGACCTTCCTGCTTATGCCTGTCGGATCTACGTCGCAGCGTTCCGTGCAAGTATCGGGCTTTGGCGATTATGGCCACCTCACCCCGCTGCGCCGCCTCATCCGCTTCCTGTTCGTCAGGCCAGCATTTTGTCTCGGGCTTCCTTCAGATTCGCAGTCGCCCGCGACACCCTTGCCTTCAGCTAACACTTCCCCTTGCCGGGTGTGTAGAGGACTTTCACCTCCAAGTCGCCAGGCTCACCACCACAGTGAACCCGACAGCGCCAGTCACGGCGCTACGCGCCATGCCTGGCGCACCATAAAAAAACGCCAGCACATGGCTGGCGAAAATAGGAGCGTGAGTGGTTGCTAGGGGCGCTTATTGCCTCAGAAGTAGTAACCGATATTGGTATACAACTGGTTTTCCCAGCGTTCGCTACCGCCGGCGCCCAGGCTCTGGGTGTAGCTACCGCCACCGATGTAGGGATCGTGCTTGCCGTGCAACCACTCGACGGCGATCCATAGGTCTTTCAGCGAGAAAGATGTGCCAAGGATGAAGCGCTGGGAATCCTCGAAGCTGGACTCATCCTTGTCGAACAGGCTGTAGTTACCGTAAACCTTGACACCAGAGAGCCACCCGAGTGAGCCAGGAATGTCATAGCTGAGGTCGGCTACATAGAGGTTACCCTTGGCGGCAACGTTAAAGGTGCCGTCGAAGCTGCCGAAGCTAACCAGCTTGTCTCTGCCGGGATTCTCCGGGCTCATGTCCTGGCGAGTGGCTTGCAGTTGCACGCCCCAGGGGCCATTCTTGCCCGAGTAGTGGACTGCTAGG
>DATDTH010000484.1:0-7144 GCA_035290985.1 Pseudomonas sp.
CAGATCCTTGGGATCCTTTTTCGGATGGAAGACCCCGAACACACCGTAGACCTCGCCCAGGTTGCGGGCCAGGCCGAGCAGCTCGTTGCCGTTGTCGGCGAAACCGGGCCACTGGGTCTTGTCCTGGCGGTAGGCGTTCCACAGGAAGGGGTAGCGCACGGGCGCCACCGCTTCGCGGATGTTTTCGGGGATCAGGTAGGACGGCGGCGGGCCGATATCCAGGCCAGTCAGGCGGTTGAAGATCATCGAGACCGCGTCCAGGCGCGCCGGCCCCCAGGGCTCGCGGGGCAGCGCCCGGGAGACCAGGGTGTGGTAGCGCTGGTACCAGTCCTCCACCGCCAGGCGCAGCTCGGCCTTGTGGGGCGGCGAGGAGACCGAGCCCAGTACCGAGGCGGCGAAGGCGTCGAACACTGCCGGCTCGGCCAATACCCGGCCCATGGCCGTGTCGAGGTCGGCGAGGAACGTCTGGAAATCGCTGATGGCCGGGCCGCCGTCGATCCGGTAGGGCTGGCCGCTAACCTCGATCTGCCGGGTATGGCAGGCCGAGCAGGTCATGCCGAGGTTCTGCCCGCTGCTGCTGTTGGCGGCGGTAAAGCCCACCGGCAAGCCGGGCGGGCTGCTTTGCGGGTTCGGCAGGTAGCCGTAGCGGCTCAGGCTGTCGGCCATAAAGGCCGAGCCGTCGGGCTGCTTGAGGGCGATGGCCCAGCTCAGGGGCAGGATCTGCGAGCCCTGGTCCTGGGTGTAATAGGTCTGGCGGCTGCTGGCGGTCCAGGCCGAGCCCTGGTCCAGGTAGATGAGGGGATTGGCCGGGCTCTGTTCGACGGTCAGGAGCGCGCTGGCGGCAAGGATTCCCAGGTACGACTTATGGAGGATTGGGCGCATGTCTACTTCCCTGTTTGAGAGGACTACCGATGCCCTGTGCAGTTAAGCAGCGGTACGGCCATTTGCAATGAGGCCGTCATTCCAGGCGAGGAACATGAGGTCATCGGTCGGGTCTTTATAAGGAGTAGGGTTCGCCTGCTCTTGATTTGTGCAGCATTCCGGACATTTTGTTGAGGATAAAAAACGATGATCCGGGCAGGGGGTAAACGTGCGCGATCCGGGGTATTTTTTGATTGATCTCGAGGGCTCATGGCCCTAAAGTTCGCGCCCGAACGTCCATGCTGGAAACGATCCATCCGGCTCAAGTACTGACGACGAGAGATCGCACGCGATACTCGGCGACATGCCTTGGGAAGTAGGCGAACCAAAGTGGGGAAACGGATTAGGCGTTCGCGGTTCTCGTCGGAGAACCATCCCTGTTAAGCACCCATAGCTTGCTTTTGCCCATTTGGAGTCCCCGCATGTCGATCAAGGTCGAAGACTACTATCCGCGCGAAACCTTCCAGAGAATGAAGGCTTTCGCCGACAAGCACGAAACCCCCTTCGTGGTGATCGATACCGCGATCATCAGCCAGGCCTATGACGACCTGCGCGCCGGTTTCGACTTCGCCAAGGTGTATTACGCGGTCAAGGCCAACCCGGCCACCGAGATCATCGAGTTGCTGCGCGACAAGGGCTCGAACTTCGACATCGCCTCGATCTACGAGCTGGACAAGGTGCTGGCGACCGGTGTCGGTCCGGAGCGCATGAGCTACGGCAACACCATCAAGAAGTCCCGGGACATTCGCTACTTCTACGAGAAGGGTGTGCGCATGTACGCCACCGACTCGGAAGCCGACCTGCGCAACATCGCCAAGGCCGCGCCAGGTTCGAAGGTCTATGTGCGCATCCTCACCGAGGGTTCCACCACCGCCGACTGGCCGCTGTCGCGCAAATTCGGCTGCCAGACCGACATGGCCATGGACCTGCTGATCCTCGCCCGTGAACTGGGCCTGGTGCCCTACGGCCTGTCCTTCCACGTCGGCTCGCAGCAGCGCGACATCTCCGTGTGGGACGCGGCCATCGCCAAGGTCAAGGTGATCTTCGAGCGCCTCAAGGAAGAAGACGGCATCGAGCTCAAGCTGATCAATATGGGCGGCGGCTTCCCGGCCAACTACATCACCCGCACCAACAGCCTGGAAACCTACGCCGAAGAGATCATCCGCTTCCTCAAGGAAGACTTCGGCGACGACCTGCCGGAAATCATCCTCGAGCCGGGCCGTTCGCTGATCGCCAACGCCGGCATCCTGGTCAGTGAAGTGGTGCTGGTCGCGCGCAAGTCGCGCACCGCGGTCGAGCGTTGGGTCTACGTCGATGTGGGCAAGTTCAGCGGCCTGATCGAAACCATGGATGAGTCGATCAAGTTCCCGATCTGGACCGAGAAGAAGGGCGAGATGGAAGAGGTGGTGATCGCCGGTCCGACCTGCGACAGCGCCGACATCATGTACGAGAACTACAAGTACGGCCTGCCACTGAACCTGGCCATCGGTGACCGCCTGTACTGGCTGTCCACTGGCGCCTACACCACCAGCTACAGCGCGGTGGAATTCAACGGCTTCCCGCCGCTGAAGGCCTTCTACCTGTAACCGTCCGCGCGTCTTGCCACTGAAAAACCCCAGCGTGCTGGGGTTTTTGCATTAACGGACTCTACGAAAAACACAGCCCGTAGGATGGCTTGAGCGCAGCGATACCCATCTCGCGGGTTTCTGCCTTAGCGAGCCTGCCTATGCCAGGCGCGTGCGGCTATGACCAGCAGGGTGATGGCGGTCAGCGGCAGGGCGTAGCCGAGCATGGCGTCGCCGAAGGTCTGGGCGAAGGGCCGGCCGGTGGCGAACAGCGCCAGGTAGAGGGTGTAGGCCAGGTAGTAGGCGAGAAACAGCAGGCCTTCCCAGCGGTTGATCCGGTAGCCGGCGAAGAAGATCGGCAGGCAGGCGACGGCCACCGCGATCATCACCGGAAAGTCGAAGGCCAGGGCGTTCGGCGAGACCGAGAGCGGCAGGGGCGAGACCAGGGCGGACAGGCCCAGGACGCAGAGCAGGTTGAAGATATTGCTGCCGACTATATTGCCCACCGCTATGTCGCGTTCGCCGCGAAGGGCCGCGAGCAGCGAAGTCGCCAGTTCCGGCAGCGAGGTGCCGACTGCGATCACCGTCAGGCCGATCACCAGCTCCGACAGCCCCAGGGCCCGGGCCAGGGCCACCGCGCCTTCGACCAGCAAATGCGAGCCGCCGATCAACAGCCCCAGGCCGGCGCCGAGCAGCGCCAGGTCGATCAGCCAGGCCCGGGCCTTGCTCGCGGTCTGCGGGCCGAATTCCTGAACGAACTCATCGTTTTCGGCGGCTTGATCCTGGCGGCCGCTGCGGATCAGGAAAGCCGTATAGGCCAGCACGGCGGCGAACAGCAGGGCGCCCTCGAGGCGGCTCAGGCTGCCGTCCCAGGCCAGGGCGTAGACCGCCAGGCTGGCGCCTATCATGATCGGCACGTCCAGGCGGATCAGCTGGCGCGAAACGATCAGTGGGGCGATCAGGGCGGTCAGGCCGAGGATCAGCAGGACATTGGCGATATTGCTGCCCAGCACGTTGCCGATGGCCAGGTCACCGCTGCCACTGAGCGCGGCCTGCACGCTGACCGCGGTTTCCGGCGCGCTGGTGCCGAAGGCGACCACGGTCAGGCCGATGATCAAGGGCGGGATGCCGAAGCGCGCGGCCAGCTTGGCCGCGCCGCGCACCAGCAGTTCGGCGCCTATGACCAGCAGCACCAGGCCGGCGATCAGGTAGAGGAAGGTGGTCGGGCTCATGGCGAGGGCTCCAGAAATACGGCCGTTAGTCGAGCAGTTGCTGGACGCGCACGGGGGCGACGCCGGTACGTAGCATATCGAGTCGCTCGGCGGCCTGCTGCGAGAGGTCGATCAGCCGCGCACGCACATGGGGGCCGCGGTCGTTGATGCGCACCTCCACGCTCTTGTCGTTGCGCAGGTTGGTCACCCGTACCCGGGTGCCGAAGGGCAGGCTGCGATGGGCCGCGGTCAGGGCGTGGCGGTCGAAGCGTTCGCCGCTGGCGGTGCGCTTGCCCTGGTGTTTGATCCCGTACCAGGAGGCCTGGCCTTCACTCTCGTAGCCGCCAAAATCGCCGACCGGTTGTCCGGCGCAGCCGGCCAATAGGCCGAACAGGACGATAAGTAGCAGGGGGCGGTGCATGGGGCGCTCCAGGTTGCAGACAGAAAAACGCCGGGCGAACCCGGCGTAGCAGTCGCTCGCGGCCTCAGCCTTCGAGCTTCTTCTTCAGCAGTTCGTTCACCTGGGCGGGGTCGGCCTTGCCCTTGGACAGCTTCATGGCCTGACCGACGAAGAAGCCGAACATCTTGCCGCGCTTGGCTTCGTCGCTGCCCCGGTACTGCTCGACCTGCTCGGCGTTGGCCGTCAGCATCTCGTCGAGCATGGTCTCGATGGCACCGCTGTCGGTGTTCTGCTTGAGGTCTTTCTTCTCGATTACCTCGTCGGCGCTGGCGCCTTCGCCGGCGGCCAGGGCTGCGAACACCGTCTTGGCGATCTTGCCGCTGATGGTGTTGTCCTTGATCCGCAGGATCATGCCGCCCAGTTGCGCGGCGGACACCGGCGACTGCTCGATCCCAAGGTTTGCGCTGTTGAGCAGGCTGGACAGCTCGCCCATCACCCAGTTGGTCGCCAGCTTGGCGTCGCCGCAGGCCTGCTGCACCGCCTCGAAGTAGTCGGCCAGTTCGCGGCTGGCGGCCAGCACATTGGCGTCGTAGGCGGACAGGCCGAACTCGCGCTCGAAGCGCTCGCGTTTCTGCACTGGCAGTTCCGGCAGCGTGGCGCGCACCTGGTCGAGGAAGCTCTGCTCGATCACCACCGGCAGCAGGTCCGGGCAAGGGAAGTAACGGTAGTCGTTGGCTTCTTCCTTGCTGCGCATGGAGCGGGTTTCGTTGGCCGCCACATCGTAGAGGACGGTTTCCTGGACGATCTTGCGGCCCGACTCCAGTTCGTCGATCTGCCAGGCGATTTCCGTGTTGATCGCACGTTCGATGAACTTGAACGAGTTGACGTTCTTGATCTCGCGACGGGTGCCGAACGCGGCCTGGCCTACCGGGCGGATCGAAACGTTGCAGTCGCAGCGCAGCGAGCCTTCGGCCATGTTGCCGTCACAGATGCCCAGGTAGCGCACCAGGGCGTGGATGGCTTTGGCATAGGCCACGGCTTCCTTGGCGCTGCGCATTTCGGGTTCGGAGACGATTTCCAGCAGCGGGGTGCCGGCGCGGTTCAGGTCGATGCCGGTCATGCCGTGGAAGTCTTCGTGCAGGCTCTTGCCGGCGTCCTCTTCCAGGTGCGCGCGGGTGATGCCGATCCGCCGGGTGCTGCCGTCGTCCAGGGTGATGTCCAGAAACCCCTTGCCGACTATGGGGTGATCCATCTGGCTGGTCTGGTAGCCCTTGGGCAGGTCCGGGTAGAAGTAGTTCTTGCGCGCGAAGACATTGCTCGGCGCGATCTCGGCGTCAATGGCTAGGCCGAACTTGCAGGCCATGCGCACGGCTTCGGCGTTGAGCACCGGCAGGGTCCCGGGCATGCCCAGGTCGACCAGGCTGGCCTGGGTGTTGGGTTCGGCGCCGAAGGTGGTGGAGCTGCCCGAGAAGATCTTCGAGCGGGTGCTGAGCTGTGCGTGGATTTCCAGCCCGATCACGGTTTCCCATTGCATATGTGTCGTCCTCAGAATCCGCTTGGGGCTTGTTGGTGCCAGTCAGTGACCTGCTGGTACTGGTGGGCGACATTCAGCAGGCGGCCTTCCTGGAAATAGGGGGCCAGCAGCTGTACGCCAACCGGCAGACCCTCGACGAAACCGGCCGGCATGGACAGGCCGGGGATGCCGGCCAGGTTGGCGGTGATGGTGTAGACGTCTTCCAGGTAGGCGGCGACCGGGTCGTTGTTCTTCTCGCCAATCTTCCAGGCCGGGTTCGGCGTGGTCGGGCCGAGGATCAGGTCGACCTCCTCGAAGGCGCTGACGAAGTCGTTTTTGATCAGGCGGCGGATCTTCTGCGCCTGCAGGTAGTAGGCGTCGTAGTAACCGGCGGAGAGGGCGTAGGCGCCGACCATGATGCGGCGTTTGACTTCCGCGCCGAAGCCTTCGGCGCGCGAGCGCTTGTAGAGGTCTTCGAGGTTGAGCGGGTTCTCGCAGCGATAGCCGAAACGCACGCCGTCGAAGCGCGACAGGTTGGAGCTGGCCTCGGCCGGGGCTATCACGTAGTAGGCCGGAATGGCGTGCTGCATATTCGGCAGGGAAATCTCTTTCACGCTCGCGCCGAGCTTCTTCAGCGCTTCCACGGCGGCCAGCACCTTGTCGGCGATGCGCGGGTCCAGGCCGGCGCCGAAGTATTCCTTGGGCAGGCCGATGCGTAGGCCGGTCAAGGGCTGGTTCAGCGCGGCCAGGTAGTCATCCACCGGCTGGTCGACGCAGGTGGAGTCCTTGGCGTCGAAACCGGCCATGCCGGCCAGCATCAGCGCGCAGTCTTCGGCCGTGCGGGCCAATGGGCCGCCCTGGTCGAGGCTGGAGGCGTAGGCGATCATGCCCCAGCGGGAGACGCGGCCGTAGGTCGGCTTGATCCCGGTGAGGTTGGTCAGGGCCGCCGGCTGGCGGATCGAGCCGCCGGTGTCGGTGCCGGTGGCGGCCGGCAGCAGGCGCGCGGCCACCGCGGCGGCCGAGCCGCCGGAGGAGCCGCCGGGGACGCGGCTCAGGTCCCAGGGGTTCTTCACTGGGCCGTAATGGCTGGATTCGTTGGACGAGCCCATGGCGAATTCGTCCATGTTCAGCTTGCCGAGGGTCACGGTACCGGCAGCGGCGAGCTTGTCGACCACGGTGGCGTCATAGGGCGCCTTGAAGTTGTCGAGAATCTTCGAGCCACAGCTGGTGCGGATACCCTGGGTGCAGAACAGGTCTTTATGGGCCAGAGGGGCGCCGAGCAGGGCGCCGCTTTCACCGGCAGAGCGACGGCTGTCGGCGGCCTTGGCCTGGCTCATGGCCAGCTCTTCGGTGAGGCTGATAAAGCTGTTGAGTTGCGGGTCCAGCGCCTTGATGCGAGCCAGCAGGTGGCTACTCAGTTCGCTGGCGGAAAACTCTTTGGCGGCCAGAGCGCGGGCGATCTCGGCGAGCGTCAGTTGCTGCATATCCATTACTCGATCACCTTGGGAACCAGGTACAGGCCGTTTTCCACTGC
>DATDTH010000485.1:0-10907 GCA_035290985.1 Pseudomonas sp.
GCGGTCGACAGCCAGACCATGGACTGGCTGTCGACAAAGCCCGCCAGCAACTGGTCCGACAGGAAAATCCACGCCAGCGCGAGGACGCCGTAGCTGCTGGTCGCCAATAGAATGAAACGGCTGCGGGTGGTGATTGACATACGGCTTCGCGGATCCCCTCGACAACACCTTCGCAAGCACGCGACAGCGGGCTGGAATCGATTGCACTTGTGAGCGTCACTGTTGTTATTTGTCTTCGTGACTGTACAGCTCTTTATAGCGCCGAATGGGCATTATGGAAGACCGGAGCGCTAGCTCAAGCTGACGGGTTGAGTTTTTAATACCCGTAGGCTGTCGCTATGACAGCGGGGGACATAGGGGGGCCGGGGCCTCGGGCCCATGGAGACGCGGCCGCCCGGACTTGATCATTGAGCTTTAACCACCCGGGGGGCTTAAGCTTGCTGGCGATCCTCAGTTACCGGCGGTAAGCCGCTGCCCCCCGTACTCAGGGCTTTTGGCGTTGAGCGTTAGCTATTCAGTGACCACAAGCCTGTAGGCGCGGCTTGCTCTAAGCCCCGTGCATTGGCTGCCGTAAGTGCCAGCGGACAGGTGCACTTCATAGGTGCCGACCTTGAGCGGCGTGCCCGTGATGAGCCCATGGGCGTCGCGGTCTTGGTGCTCGATCCAAAGCCCTTCAGGCAGGGCATATGTATCACTCACATAGATGCCATGGACTGGCGATGAGGTGTAGATCACTTCGAGGGGGACGTTGTACGGCACCCCGACTGTGGCGGCCGGAAGGCTATCGGGGAGCAATATCGGCTCTGAGCGGATCGCGCAGTTCATAACCACGTTTCCAAACATGATCGCTTCACAGCCAGCGATCGGCACCGTCAAACAGAGTGTGAAAAACGCTTTTCGCAACATCCTGTGTCCTGAGGTTTATCGTTACTTCTTCACTTCGAGTTTCTAAAGCCGTTCCACATCTTGCCCCGTGCATGGGCTGCCGAAGGTGTTCCCGTAGCGCTCTGCTGCGCTTGGGGTGCATGGAGCATAAGCCTGCTGTGAGCCATGTCGTAGTCAACGAGGGCCGATTTCTGCTGAAATGCCGCCCGTATATCAACCAAGGAAGAGTGATGACCAACCGGATGCCCCAGCCCGCCTTTTCGATCCTCCTGCTTGTCGTCACGCTGCTGCTGGGAGGGTGCGACAAGGATTTTGCCACGCTCACCTTCGAACGCTCCGTTCGTTCCCCCCATGATCGTAGCGGCCCTTACGATGGACAGCTTTTGCCAATCTATCACGCGCAACTGACCGAACTGATGCGTGCACAGGGAATCGACCCGGATATGCTCACGCCTCGCATCACCGACAGCCTGGGGCGCCGCTTAGTGCTTAGCGAGCCCGCCTTCGGTGGCTTGGATACCGCACAGAAGGCCAAGCTGCAGAGTGCTCTTGAGGCCATCATCGAGGCCCGCAAGGCTCAGCTGGACATACTCCTCGTTATCCACCCAGACGCCATGCAGGACACCGAGGACGGCACGCGTGAGAGGGCCCTGAAGCTGCCCCGTGAGTATGAAGGCCGGTTCAGCCTCGACGAGGTCTCTTTGAGCGTCGCCCTCGGAATGGGGGATATGCTCGATGCCGCGCTCAAAGGATCGCTGAAGATGCAGAGTGAAGGGTTCTGCAATGTCACCGCTAAGCTCAATCCGGCGCTTCCCTTCGTCGGGCTACGGGCTTCGGAGGGCCCTGGCAGTCCCTATCGCCATGCCCTGAAGAAGAACCTGTCCGGCCCATACTCTGGCGACATGATTCCGGTGGAAATCAACTTCAAGGATCCTGCCCTGCAATCACTCATGAGCAAAGGTAGGCTCAATGTTTCGTCCAGTTTGAGCGATTCCTCGCGCTTTTTTCCCAATAAACGGGGGTTGAGCCAGTTCGAGTTCCTCATCGGCCCCTTGGGCAACGTCGATCATGAGAATGCCAAGGTGGACTTCTACTCTCACGTCAACATGGAGGTGAGATGCGAGGAGATGGCCTCCGCTTTGGGGCGGCCGTTCAGCTACAAACTGGGGGATTCTCTAGATCGCCTGGATTCCGTGGTCTTCTATTGAGTTCGGGAACTCTCGGGGCGAGAGGCCTATTGGGCTGTCCTGTCGGCAGCGGCAATCACCCGTCCCTCATTCGTCATACCCACGAAGGTGGATATCCAGAGCGCCCGCGCCCGATCTGACCCGGATTGCATCCGGGCTACGAAAACCGGCCTGCCTCCGCGCGCAACCCGGGTTCCGCTTTGGCGGGTTACGCCGCGCAGCGGGCGTGGAGGGGCTTGCGAGGGCGGCTTTCAGCATGGGTATCGCTGCGCTCAACCCATCCTACGTTAACCCGCCCTACGAAAAAGCGTAGCCCGCAGGTCATGCGCGGTGCGGGGATGCTCTTGTAGGGCGGGTGCAACCCGCGTTTATTGCGCGGTTGCTTCATGCACAGCATGACCGGAACGGTGACCGCGGAACGGTTAGGCGGAACGCTGACAGGGAACGGTGACAGATTTATTTACTAGTGAGCCGATTAGCGAGTCTATTCGGCTCACTGCCTAATCAAGCCCGCTAGGTTGCTGGTTCCGAGTGGCCTCGACCCGCATGCCCTGCATTTTGGGTTTCAGCGTTTCTTTGCCAGCAATTCAGAGCGGCCAATCAGCTCACGGCTGCGTTCCGGTTTGCGCGGCCCTGAGAAGCCGGCATCTGCAATAGCGCTATCCAGGCCGCGGAAGTGCGGAGCGGCTTTGGGGCTGCGCAGTGTCTCCATGCCCTGGTACCAGGCATGCACCATCTGCTTGGCCACATCGCGCCAGGCGGGTTCGTTTTTCGATGCTTGGATCACTTCTTTGCCGACCTCCACGGCTGATTCACAGAGGTAACTGGCCGGTCGACTCGACTTAATCCCCGGATATATTGCTTGCTTGATTAGATAGGACTGACTGCCACTGATCTCCGATCAATCATGCCAGCGCCGCCAGGTGCTCCAGGGTTTCTGGATATTTTTGTACGAGGCGGATCAAGGTTACGGCCTGGGCATTTGGTTTGGCGCGGCCTTGCTCCCAGTTTTCCAGGGTGCGGGCATTGGTGCGCAGGTACATTGCGAAGACCGGGCGGGACAGGTTGAGCTGCTGGCGAATGACAACCAGCTCGTCGGCACTGATCTCTGGAAGCGCGTTGAGTCGTGCTTTGTGTGAGCGCAGCGTGACCTTTCCCTGGCGCTCATCAGCCAAGGCTTCAAAGCCTTCGACCAGTTCGGCAAAAATGTCACGTTTCATGGCTGGCGCTTCTCATCGGCGTAGCGGATTTTGCGCAAACCGCCTGTTCCCTGGATCACATCGCTGGCTTCGGGATTCTCCATCAGGACGGTCTGGAGCTCGCGGAAAGCCTCATCATCCAGAGAGTCCGGTGCCGCTGGAGCGGTGGACGCTCGACAAAGAGCGCTTTCATGTTCTGTACGTTAACTGCGTATAGTTTGGCGTGCAGGCTGCGCCGGTCAAGGCGCGTCGCATTTCACACCGGGGGAGCAGCTTGACCCGTTCGGCTGACAGGACCTGCAACTCCGGTTCATCTGTCCTGGGCGAATTGTCCGCAGCGGTCTGAGTCGGTATAGGTGTCGCTATGCTCGCACCGCCAAGGTGCGAGGATAAAAACCCGGCCCTGCCAAGCCATAGGGAGATGCTGATGCGCATTCACTTGTTGTCCGATCTGCACAATGAGTTCAGCCCCTTTACTCCGGAGCCTGTGGACTGTGATGTCGTGATCCTGGCGGGCGACATCGATGTCAAGGCGCGTGCTGTGGAGTGGGCTAGGCAGGCCTTTAGGGGCCCGGTGTTGTATGTCCCTGGCAACCACGAGTTTTACGGTGGGCACCTGAGCCATAGCCTGCAAAAAATGCGAGCGGCCCAGGATGATCGCGTTCGGGTGTTGGATCGGGATGAAGTGATCCTGGCCGGTGTACGGTTTCTGGGGGCGACCATGTGGACGGATTTCACCGCTACCGGTAACCCACCGGCGGCATGCCTGGGGGCACAGAATGCGATGAACGACTACCGCAAGATCCGCACTGAAAGCTACAGACCTATTCGGCCCGCTGATTTGGTCGCCCAGTCAGTGAAGACGAAAGACTGGCTGCGCATGAAATTGGCGGAGCCATTCGATGGCCCAGCGGTGGTGATTACTCACCACGCGCCAACGCTACGCTCCCTCCAGGGCAGCCCGCACGCCGGTACTCATATGGATGCCGCGTACGCCAATCGCTGGGAAGACCTTATGGGGGCCGAGCGGATTGCGCTGTGGATGCACGGCCATTCGCATATGGCGGTCGACTATGACGTGGCGGGCACCCGGGTGGTTTGCAATCCCAGGGGGTATCCGGGGGAGGAGACGGGCTTCCGCCCGGATTTGATTATTGAGCTCTAACCACTTCCGGGGGGGCAACCTTGCTGCGACCCAGTCACTCGTCATACCCGCGAAGGCGGGTATCCAGAGCGCTCGCGCCCGATCAGGCCCTGATTGCATCGGGCTACGAAAACCGCCTACCTCCGCGCGAAACCGGGGCTCCGCTTTGGCGGGTTACGCCGCGCGGCGGGTACGGCGTGGTTTGTCGGAGCGGCTTTCAGCATGGGTATTGCTGCGCTCAACCTAGGCGGCCCCACCCATCCTACGGACCTGGTCCTGCCCATACTCGAATTGCGCCCACAAAAAAGCCGCGCACTGCGCGGCTTTGGAGTTGGTGGGCCCACACGGACTTGAACCGTGGACCAAAGGATTATGAGTCCTCTGCTCTGACCAACTGAGCTATAGGCCCGGAAAAGCTGGCGGATTATACCGGCGCCTTCGCGCTTGTGCCAACCGAATGACGGGGTCCGAGGAAATCGCGGGCAAAATTTTCGGCGGACAGGGGTGGGCTGACCAGGTAACCCTGGATCTGCTCGCAGCCTTCGTCGGCCAGAAACTGCTGTTGGGCCTGGGTTTCCACGCCTTCGGCGACCACTGTCAGCTGCATGCTGCGCCCCAGGGCGATAATGGCGCAGGTGATGGCGGCATCGTGGGGATCCTGGGGCAGGCCGCGGACGAAGGACTGGTCGATCTTCAGGGTGTCCAGGGGCAGGCGCTTGAGGTAGCTCAGGGAGGAGTACCCGGTGCCGAAGTCGTCGATGGCCAGTTGCAGGCCGAGCCCCTTGAGTTCGTGGAGTATGGCCAGGGCTTCCTCGGCCTGGCTCATGATGAAGTTTTCGGTGATCTCCAGTTGCAGGCTGCTCGGGGGCAGATCGGCCTGTTGCAGCAGGTACGCGATGCGCGCCGCCAATTGCGGCTGACGCAGTTGCGCGCCGGCCAGGTTGACCGACAGGGTGCCGAAAGGGGCGTGCTGGCTGTGCCACTCGCCCATTTGCCGGCAGGCCTCCTGCAGCACCCAGTCGCCCAGGGGCAGGATCAGGCCGCTTTCTTCGGCCAGGGGGATGAAGCGGTCCGGCGGAATCTCGCCGAACAGCGGGTGGTGCCAGCGGATCAGCGCTTCGGCCCCGACCAGGCGCTGGCTGCGCAGGCACAGCTTGGGCTGGTAATACAGGCTCAGTTCGTTGCGCTCCAGGGCGCGGCGCAGTTCGTGCTCCAGGGCCATGCGTTCGCTGGCCAGGAAGGTCAGGTCGCGGGTATAGAATTCGACCCGGTTGCGACCCCTGGCCTTGGCGCGGTACATGGCGGCGTCGGCGTTCTTCACCAGGGTGGCGACATCGTTGCCGTCTTCGGGAAACAGGCTGACGCCTATGCTGACGCTGATGAAGAACTCGTGCTCGCCGGCCTGAAAGGCGGTGCTGAAGGACTGCAGCAGCTTGTCGGCGATATGCTCGGCATCGTGGGCCTGGTGCAGGCCCGGCAGCAGGATGATGAATTCGTCGCCGCCCAGCCGAGCGACCGTGTCGATGTCGCGCAGCTGTTCCTTCAGGCGCAGGGCGATGCTCTTGAGCAGCAGGTCGCCGACCGGGTGACCCAGGCTGTCGTTGATGTGCTTGAAGCGGTCGAGGTCGAGAAACAGCACGGCGCCCTGGCTCTGTCCGCTCTGGGCGTCCTCGAGGCAGGTCCGCAGCCGACTCTCGAACAGGGTGCGGTTGGGCAGGCCGGTCAGGGGGTCATGGTGGGCCTGGTGGTCGAGGCGGGCCTGGGCCTGCTTGAGGCTGGAGATGTCGGCGAAGACCCCGACGAAGTGGGTGATCAGGCTCTCGTCGTTGCGCACGGCGTTGATGGTCAGCCACTCCGGGTAGGCTTCGCCGTTCTTGCGCCTGTTCCAGATTTCCCCCTGCCAATGCCCTTCGGCCTCCAGTTGGTGCCACATGGCGGCGAAGAACGCGCTGTCATGCTGCCCGGAGGCGATCAGGCGGGGCGACTGGCCCAGGGCTTCGGCTTCGCTGTAGCCGGTGATGGTGCTGAAGGCACGGTTTACCGCGGTGATGCGTTGGCGCAGGTCGGTGATCATCACGCCTTCGGCGGTGCTCTCGAAAACCGTGGCGGCTTGCTGCAGCTTGTCCTGCATCAGCTGGCGCTCGGTGATGTCGCGGGCGATGGTCAGCATGCAGCTTTCATCGCCGATCGGGATGGGCTGGGCCGACAGCTCGCACAGGCGCAGTTGCTGGTCGCGGGTGCGAATGGGGGCGATGAAATCGCGGACATTGCCCTGCCGGCCGACCAGTTCGATCATGCGCTGGCGATCCGCCGGATCGGCCCAGATCCCCAGCTCGAGGGTCGTGCGGTTGGCGACTTCGCCGAGGTCGTAGCCGGTGATCCGGCAGAAGCCCTCGTTGGCCTCGATCAGCCGGCCGTCGCGCAGGCGGGTGATCAGCAGGCCATCGGGGGAGGCATGGAAGGCCTTGGCGAACTTTTCCTCCGACACCACCAGTCGCTGCTGGGTTTCCTTCAGTTGGCTGATGTCGCGCACCGCCACCACCAGGGCGGGGATGCCGTCCAGCTCGATGGGCTGCGCCGAGAGCAGGCCGGTGAAGCCTCGGCCGTCCTGGCGGCGGAAGGGCGCTTCCAGGTTGTGCAGGTTGGCATCCTGCAGGCGTTGCAGCACCAAGGGGCCGAGGTCGGGCGCGCCCCAGATATTCAATTCGGTGGCGGTCTTGCCGCGGGCTTCGCTCGCAGCGATGCCGAATTGCTGTTCGAAGGTATGGTTCAGGGCCAATAGGCGGCCATCGCTGCGGCTGACGATGACCAGAATGTCCGGGCAGTGGTGGAACACCGAGGTGAATTTCTGCTCGGACAGGCGCAACGCCTGTTCGGTCTGTTTGGCATCGGTGATATCGATCATCAGGCCGCGCAGCACCGGTTCGTCGCCGTGGCGGATCAGGGTGGTGATGTTGCGTACCCAGAGGGTTCGCCCGTCGGCGGCGAACAGCCGATAGTCATGGCTGGTTGCGCGGCCGTCGGAGCGATTCTGGGCACCGGGGTCATCGAGCCGTTGGGTATTCTCCGGGGCGCCGATGCGCTGCCAGAAACCGGGTTGCAACCAGTCTGCCAGGGGGTAGCCCAGCAGCTTCTCGGCGTGGGACGACACGTAGGTGAAGCGCAGGTCCTCGGGGGCCGCCTCCCAGGCGATGGCGGACAGGCTTTCCACCAGGCCCCGGTAGTGCCGTTCGCTGTTGCGCAGGGCCTGTTCCAATGCGCGGCGGTTGGCGATCTCCCGGCGCAGGCGACGGTTGGCCCAGATGATCACCAGCATGATGGCGCCCAGCACCAGCAGCCCCGGCAGCCCGTATAGCAGCAGGGTGCTCCAGGGCGTGGCGGTGTCCAGCATGCCGCCGACCCAGGGATCTTGCAGGGCGACCACCTCGGCACTGCCGAGGTCGGCGAACAGCTTGTCGAGAATGCCGGCCAGGATCGCCTGGCTGCGCGGCACGGCCATCGCCAGTTGATAGCGGTAGGGGGTTTCGCCACTGATCCGCAGGCCGTCCAGTTGCAACTGGCGCAGGTTCCAGGCGCTGGAGGCCAGGTCGCCGATAAAGGCGTCGGCCTGCCCGTTCGCCAGGGCCTTCAGGGCGAGCTCGACGCTGGGCAAGGCCAGCAGGTTCAGCGCGGGGTGGTTGCCGCGCAGCAGTTCGTGGGGGGCATAATCCTGCACCACCGCGACCTTCAGGTTCGCGAGTTCCGGCAGGTTGCGCGGCTGCGGGCCATTGGCGCGGGCCAGAATCACGATGGGAAAGTCCAGGTAGGGCTGGGTGAAAGCCAGGTAGGTCTGGCGTTCGGGCGTGGCCATGATGCCCGGCAGCAGGTCGAGGTCGCCGGCTTTGGCGCGGGCCAGTACCTGGCTCCAGCTGCTGGGCTCCACCGGGATCAGGCGCACGCCGAGGCGTTGTTCGATCAGCGCGCTGTAGTCGGCCGACAGGCCCTGATAGCGGCCCTGGGTGTCGCGGAATTCGAAGGGCGGCCAGGACGCGTCTATGCCCAGGCGCAGTTGGGGGTGCTCGGCAAGCCAGGCACGCTCGGTTTCGCTGAGGCTAAGGGCTGCCGCGGGAACTGCCCAGAAGGCCAAACACAGCAGGAGGATGGCTGGCAGTCGTGGCATAACGGGGGCTCATAGCAAAAGGAAGGCGCTATAGGCGAGTGTAGACGGGTCGCGGGCAAGTAGGCAGGGGGCACAAAGCAAAACCCCCGGCCTGGGCCGGGGGTTTAGGGTCTTACTCGTCGAGGAACGAGCGCAGGTGCTCGCTTCGCGTCGGGTGGCGCAGCTTGCGCAGCGCCTTGGCTTCGATCTGGCGGATCCGCTCGCGGGTCACATCGAACTGCTTGCCGACTTCCTCGAGGGTGTGGTCGGTGTTCATGTCGATGCCGAACCGCATGCGCAGCACCTTGGCTTCGCGGGCGGTGAGCCCAGCCAGGACTTCGCGGGTCGCTTCCTTGAGGCTTTCCACCGTGGCGACGTCTATCGGCGACTGCATGCTGGAGTCTTCGATGAAGTCTCCCAGGTGCGAATCTTCGTCGTCACCGATCGGCGTTTCCATGGAGATCGGCTCCTTGGCGATCTTCAAGACCTTGCGGATCTTGTCCTCGGGCATTTCCATGCGCTCGCCCAGCTCTTCCGGGGTCGGTTCGCGACCCATCTCCTGCAGCATCTGCCGCGAGATACGGTTGAGCTTGTTGATCGTCTCGATCATATGCACCGGGATACGGATGGTCCGCGCCTGGTCGGCAATGGAGCGAGTGATCGCCTGGCGAATCCACCAGGTGGCGTAAGTCGAGAACTTGTAGCCGCGACGGTATTCGAACTTGTCCACCGCCTTCATCAGGCCGATGTTGCCTTCCTGGATCAGGTCGAGGAACTGCAGGCCGCGGTTGGTGTACTTCTTGGCGATGGAGATCACCAGACGCAAGTTCGCTTCGACCATCTCTTTCTTCGCGCGACGGGCCTTGGCCTCGCCGATCGACATGCGACGGTTGATGTCCTTGATCTCGGCGAGCTTCAGGCCGGTCTCGACTTCCAGGGCGACCAGCTTCTGCTGGCAACGTTGGATGTCCGGCTGCAGGCGACCAATGGCTTCGGCGTATTTGCTTTTGCCCTTGGCCAGCTTGTCGGTCCAGCCCTCATCGATTTCATTGCTGGGGAACTGGCGCAGGAAGTCGGCACGCGGCATCCGCGCATCGCGCACGCACAGCTGCATGATGGCGCGTTCCTGGGCGCGCAGGCGCTCCAGGGAATCGCGCACCCGGACCACCAGGGCGTCGTACTGCTTGGGGATCAGCTTGATCGGCATGAACAGCAGGGCCAGTTCTTTCAGCTCGGCAATGCCTTGCTTGCTGTCGCGGCCATGCTTCTTCAGGATCTTGTTGGCCACGGCCAACTGGTCGGCCACGGCGCCGAAGCGTACGCGGGCGACTTCCGGATCCGGGCCGCCATCGCCCTCTTCCTCGTCGTCGCTGTCGCCGTCGGCTTCCTCTTCCTCGGTCTCGGGTTCGGCGGCTTCGCCTTCCTTGATGACCGGAACAGGGACTTCGACGGGTGCGGCGATGCCGTCATCCGGGTCGATGTAACCGCTGAGGACTTCGGCCAGGCGGCCACCCTCGGTGGTGACACGGGTGTATTCGGCGAGAATGCTGTCGACCGTGCCGGGGAAGTGCGCAATGGCGCCCATCACCTCGCGGATGCCTTCCTCTATGCGTTTGGCGATTTCAATTTCGCCTTCGCGGGTCAGCAGTTCGACCGTGCCCATTTCGCGCATGTACATGCGCACTGGGTCCGTGGTGCGACCGATATCGGTCTCGACCGCAGCCAAGGCGGCGGCCGCTTCTTCCGCGGCCGCCTCATCGGTGTCGGCTTCGGCCAATAGCAGGGCGTCCGCATCCGGAGCACTCTCGAATACGTTGATCCCCATGTCATTGATCATGCGGATGATGTCTTCCACCTGTTCCGGATCTGAAATATCTTCCGGCAGGTGGTCGTTGACCTCGGCGTAAGTCAGGTAACCCTGCTCACGACCACGGCTGATCAACTCTTTGAGGCGAGACTGTTGTTGCGCTTTTCCGGACATAACACCCTATCCACTGAAGGTCTTGGCGGGCAAAAAACAAGCCGAGGATTATACCTGAGCAGGGACCTCACGCGCCAGTTGAGGTCGGGGTGGCGATGGAAACACTGCGGCTGAGCAGGTCACGTAGCTGCTCTTTTTCCTCCGTATTCAGTTCACTTTGACGGGCTTTACGCAGCAGATGTTCCAGGCTGCGCTCGCGTTGGCGGGCTGCCAGGCTAGTTATGGTGTCGAAAAACTGCTGTTCAAGGTTGTCGGCCTGAATCAGCCATTCCTTTTCCGCTAGGGCGCGCAACAGGCGGCCCTGTTCGGTGCCGTGCCAGCGGGCAATCAATTGCAGCGAGCGTAGCTTGGGGTTTTTCTGCAGGGCGCCGAG
>DATDTH010000486.1:0-10514 GCA_035290985.1 Pseudomonas sp.
AGCCGTCGGCATCAGCCTGTTCGGCCCCTACCTGCTGGTCGTCGAACTGGCGTCCATGCTGCTGCTGGCCGCCCTGGTCGCGGCCTTCCACCTCGGCCGTCATGAGGCAAAACCATGATGAACGCTATCCCGATGGAGCACGGCCTGGCCGTCGCCGGCCTGCTGTTCTGCCTGGGCCTGGTCGGCCTGATGGTGCGGCGCAACATCCTGTTCGTACTGATGAGCCTGGAAATCATGATGAACGCCGCGGCCCTGGCCTTTATCGTCGCCGGTAGCCGCTGGGCCCAGGCCGACGGCCAGGTGATGTTCATCCTGGTGTTGAGCCTGGCCGCGGCCGAGGCCAGCATCGGTCTGGCGATCCTGCTGCAGCTGTACCGGCGCTTCCACACCCTCGATATCGACGCAGCCAGCGAGATGCGCGGATGAACCTCCTATTCCTGACGTGCCTGTTCCCCCTGCTGGGCTTTGTCCTGCTGGCCTTCTCCCGCGGACGCTGGTCCGAGAACCTCAGTGCCCTGATCGGCGTCGGCTCCATCGGCCTGTCGGCCCTGGTCACCGCCTGGGTCATCTGGCAGTTCAATGTCGCCCCGCCGCAAGACGGCGCCTACAGCCAGGTGCTCTGGCAATGGCTGGCGGTAGAAGGCTTCACCCCGAGCTTCACCCTCTACCTGGACGGTCTGTCCGTGACCATGCTCGGCGTGGTGGTGGGGGTCGGTTTCCTGATCCACCTGTTCGCCTCCTGGTACATGCGCGGCGAGGCCGGCTATTCGCGCTTCTTCGCCTACACCAACCTGTTTATCGCCAGCATGCTGTTCCTGATATTGGGCGACAACCTGTTGTTCCTCTACTTCGGTTGGGAAGGCGTGGGCCTGTGCAGCTATCTGTTGATCGGTTTCTACTACGGCAACCGCAACAACGGTAACGCGGCGCTCAAGGCCTTTATCGTCACCCGCATCGGCGACGTCTTCATGGCCATAGGCCTGTTCCTGCTGTTCCTGCACCTGGGCACCCTGAATATCCAGGAACTGCTGGTGCTGGCGCCGCAGAAGTACGTGGCCGGCGACACCTGGCTGTGGCTGGCGACCCTGATGCTGCTCGGTGGCGCGGTGGGCAAGTCCGCCCAGTTGCCGCTGCAGACCTGGCTGGCCGACGCCATGGCCGGCCCCACCCCGGTCTCGGCCCTGATCCACGCGGCGACCATGGTCACCGCCGGCGTCTACCTGATCGCCCGCACCCACGGCCTGTTCATCCTGACCCCGCAGATCCTCGAGCTGGTCGGCATCATCGGTGGCGTGACCCTGGTACTGGCCGGTTTCGCCGCCCTGGTGCAGACCGACATCAAGCGGATCCTCGCCTACTCGACCATGAGCCAGATCGGCTACATGTTCCTGGCCCTGGGCGTCGGCGCCTGGGACGGCGCGATCTTCCACCTGATGACCCATGCCTTCTTCAAGGCCCTGCTGTTCCTCGCCTCCGGCGCGGTGATAGTCGCCTGCCATCACGAGCAGAACATCTTCAAGATGGGCGGCCTGTGGAAGAAGCTGCCGCTGGCCTACACCAGCTTCGTGGTCGGTGGCGCGGCGCTGGCCGCCCTGCCCCTGGTCACCGCCGGCTTCTACTCCAAGGACGAGATCCTCTGGGAAGCCTTCGCCAGCGGTCACTCCTGGTTGCTCTATGCCGGGCTGTTCGGCGCCTTCATGACCTCGCTCTACACCTTCCGCCTGATCTTCATCGCCTTCCACGGCGAGGCCAAGACCGAGGCCCATGCCGGCCACGGCATCGCCCACTGGCTGCCACTGTCGGTGCTGATCCTGCTCTCGACCTTCGTCGGCGCCCTGATCAGCCCGCCCCTGGCCGGCGTGCTGCCGGAAAGCGTCGGCCATGCCGGTGGCGACGCCAAGCACAGCCTGGAAATCGCCTCGGGCATGATCGCCCTGTCCGGTATCCTGCTGGCCGCGCTGCTGTTCCTCGGCAAGCGCAGGCTGGTGACGACCATCGCCCAGAGTGCACCGGGGCGTTTCCTCTCGGCCTGGTGGTTCGCCGCCTGGGGCTTCGACTGGCTGTACGACAAGCTGTTCGTCCAGCCCTACCTGCTGCTCACCCACCTGCTGGCCCAGGACCCGGTTGACCGCACCATCGGCCTGATTCCGCGCCTGGTGCGTGGCGGTCATCGCCTGATGAGTCGCAGCGAAACCGGCAATCTGCGCTGGTACGCGGCCTCCATGGTCGGTGGTGCGGTACTGGTACTGGGCGCCGTCCTGCTGGCGGCTGTCTGACATGAATTTGCGCATTTGCGAAAGGAATTGAGCCCGTCATGATTCTGCCCTGGCTAATCCTGATCCCCTTTATCGGCGGCCTGTTGTGCTGGCAAGCGGAGCGCTTCAGCGCCACCCTGCCACGCTGGATCGCCCTGTTCACCATGCTGCTGGAACTCGGCCTCGGCCTCTGGCTGTGGAGCACCGGCGATTACAGCCTGGCCCCGGCCCCCGGCGGCGATCCGACCTGGACCCTGGAATTCAAGCGGGTCTGGATCGAGCGCTTCGGCATCAGCCTGCACCTGGCCCTGGATGGCCTGTCGCTGCTGATGATCCTGCTCACCGGCCTGCTCGGCATTCTCTCGGTGCTCTGCTCCTGGAAAGAGATCCAGAACCACGTCGGCTTCTTCCACCTCAACCTGATGTGGATTCTCGGCGGCGTGATCGGGGTGTTCCTGGCCCTGGACCTGTTCCTGTTCTTCTTCTTCTGGGAGATGATGCTGGTGCCGATGTATTTCCTCATCGCGCTCTGGGGCCATAGCTCGGACGACGGCAAGAAGACCCGTATCTATGCCGCCACCAAGTTTTTCATCTACACCCAGGCCAGCGGCCTGATCATGCTGGTGGCGATTCTCGCCCTGGTGCTGGTCAACTACGGCAACACCGGGGTGATCACCTTCGATTACGCCCAGTTGCTCAAGGCCGACCTGGCGCCGGGCACCGAATACATCCTGATGCTGGGCTTCTTCATCGCCTTCGCGGTCAAGCTGCCCGTGGTGCCCTTCCACTCCTGGCTGCCGGATGCCCACGCCCAGGCGCCGACCGCCGGCTCCGTGGACCTGGCCGGCATCCTGCTGAAGACCGCGGCCTATGGCCTGCTGCGCTTCGCCCTGCCGCTGTTCCCCAACGCCTCCGCCGAGTTCGCGCCCATCGCCATGGGCCTGGGCCTGGTCGGGATCTTCTACGGTGCCATCCTGTCGTTCGCCCAGACCGACATCAAGCGCCTGATCGCCTACTCCAGCGTCTCGCACATGGGCTTCATCCTGATCGGCATCTACTCCGCCAGCGAGATGGCACTGCAGGGCGTGGTGGTGCAGATGCTTGCTCACGGCCTGTCCGCGGCGGCGCTGTTCATCCTCTGCGGCCAGCTCTACGAGCGCCTGCACACCCGTGACATGCGCCTGATGGGCGGTCTCTGGTCACGCATCGCCTACCTGCCGGCCATCAGCCTGTTCTTCGCCGCCGCCTCCCTGGGGCTGCCGGGCACCGGCAACTTCGTCGGCGAGTTCCTGATCCTGCTGGGCACCTTCAAGAGCGCACCCTGGATCACCACCATCGCCACCTCTGGCCTGGTGTTCGCCTCGGTCTACTCGCTGATCATGATCCACCGCGCCTACTTCGGCCCGGCCAAGGCCGATACCCCGCTGCCGGGCCTGGATGGCCGCGAACTGAGCATGGTGCTGGGACTCGCGGTGCTGCTGCTGGTGCTGGGGGTCTACCCGCAGCCGGTGCTCGACACCACGGTCGCCAGCATGCAGGGCGTCCAGCAGTGGCTCGCTGCCGCTTTCACTCAACTCGCATCGGGCCGGTAGCCTTTAGGAAAGCCGCGTTATGGAATTCACCACGCAACACCTGCTCGCCCTGCTGCCACTGCTGGTCACCTGCGCCACCCTGGTGGTGGTGATGCTGGCCATCGCCTGGCGGCGCAACCACGCCCTGACCTTCGTGCTCTCGGTAGTCGGCCTCAACCTGGCCCTGCTGGCGCTGATCCCCGCCGCCCAGGTGGCTCCGCTGGCGGTCACCGCCCTGCTCCAGGTGGACAGCTTCGCCGTCTTCTACATGGGGCTGATCCTGGTCTCCACCCTGGCCTGCGTGACCCTGGCACATGCCTACCTCGGCGCCGAATCGGGCGCGGGCTACCCGGGCAACCGTGAAGAGCTCTACCTGCTGATCCTGCTGGCCGCCGCCGGTGGGCTGGTGCTGGTCTGCGCCCAGCACCTGGCCGGGTTGTTCATCGGCCTGGAGCTGCTCTCGGTGCCGGTCTACGGCATGGTCGCCTATGCCTTCTTCAACAAGCGTTCCCTGGAAGCCGGCATCAAGTACATGGTGCTGTCGGCCGCCGGTTCCGCCTTCCTGCTGTTCGGCATGGCGCTGCTGTATGCCGACGCCGGCAGCCTGAGCTTCGCCGGCATAGGCGCGGCATTGGCCCAGAGCGGCCTGCCCAGCGCCCTGGCGCAACTGGGCCTGGGCATGATGCTGATCGGCCTGGCCTTCAAGCTGTCGCTGGTGCCCTTCCACCTCTGGACCCCGGACGTCTATGAAGGCGCGCCGGCACCGGTGGCGGCCTTCCTGGCCACGGCCAGCAAGGTCGCGGTGTTCGCCGTGCTGCTGCGCCTGTTCCAGCTGTCGCCCGCGGCCAACGGTGGCCTGCTCAACGACGTGCTGACCGCGATCGCGGTGGCCTCGATCCTGATCGGCAACCTGCTGGCGCTGAGCCAGAACAACCTCAAGCGGTTGCTCGGTTATTCGTCCATCGCCCACTTCGGTTACCTGCTGATCGCCCTGATCGCCAGCAAGGGCCTGGCGGTCGAGGCGATCGGCGTCTACCTGGCGACCTATGTGCTGACCAGCCTCGGCGCTTTCGGCGTGATCACCCTGATGTCCACGCCCTACAACGGCCGCGACTGCGATGCCCTGTACGAGTACCGCGGCCTATTCTGGCGCCGTCCCTACCTGACGGCCGTGCTGACCGTGATGATGCTGTCCCTGGCCGGCATTCCGCTGACCGCGGGCTTTATCGGCAAGTTCTACGTGGTCGCGGTCGGCGTGCAATCCCAGCAGTGGTGGCTGCTGGCCGCCCTGGTGATCGGCAGCGCGATCGGTGTGTTCTATTACCTGCGGGTGATTGTCACCCTGTTCCTGATCGAGCCCAATCTGCGCCGCCACGATGCGCCCTTCAACTGGGGCCAGCGCACCGGCGGCCTGATGCTGCTGGGCATCGCCCTGCTGGCATTCTTCCTCGGCGTCTACCCGCAGCCCCTGCTCGAACTGGTGCAGCAGGCCGGCCTGGCCCTGCCCCTCTGAGCGAACCGCTGAAACGCAAAACCCGGCCAAGGCCGGGTTTTTTTATCCCCGAGCTTTGGTCAGGGCAGCGGCATGCGCTTGCTGCCGCCGTTGAACAGGCTCCAGACCGAGAGAAACAAGGCGGCGATCAAGGGCCCTATGACGAAGCCATTCAGGCCGAACAGGGTCAGGCCACCGAGGGTCGAGACCAGGATCAGGTAATCCGGCATCCGCGTGTCGCGCCCGACCAGTATCGGGCGCAGCAGGTTGTCCACCAGGCCGATCACCAGGACCCCGAACAGGGTCAGCACCAGGCTCTGCCAGAGGGCATCGATCAGCAGGAAATACAGCGCCACCGGCACCCAGACGAGGCCCGCGCCCACGGCCGGCAGCAGCGACAGGAAGGCCATGAGTACGGCCCAGAGCAGCGGGCTTGGCACCCCCAGTACCCAGAAGATCAGTCCGCCCAGCGCCCCCTGGGTCACCGCGACCAACAGGTTGCCCTTGACCGTCGCCCGCACCACCCGGGTGAAGCGCAATTGCAGGCGGCGCTTCTGGGATTCGCCCAGGGGGATCGCCATGCGCACCTTGCGCACCAGCTCCGGCCCGTCACGCAGGAAGAAGAACAGCAGGTAGAGCATGACGAAGAAGCTGACCAGGAATTCGAAGGTGCTCTGTCCCAGGCTGAAGGCCTGGCTCGCGACCATCTGGCTGCCTTGCATCGCCCCGCTCACCGCCTTGTCCCGCAGACCGTTGAGGTTGCCCAGGCCCAGCCGATCCATCTGCCGCTGCAGAGAGCTCGGCAGCAAGTCCTTGAGCTGGCCCAGGTAGGCGCCGATATCCAGCTCGCCGCTCTCGATCCGCGTGTAGAGATCGCTGGCCTCCTGGATCAGCAGGCTGGTGGTGAAGACCACCGGCAGGATGGCGATCAGCAGGCAGATCAGCAGGGTGGCCAGGGCCGTGAGGTTGCGCGAGAGCTCGAAGCGGCGCGCCAGGTAGCGCTGCAGCGGGCTGAACAGGATGCCCAGTATCACCGCCCAGAACAGCGCGCCGTAATAGGGCAGTAGCAGCCAGATAAAGGCGACGCTGACGGCGGCCAACAGCAACAGAAAGCACTTCTTTTCCAGCGAGGAATCGACCATTGAACTCACGAGGCGCAGGGGAACATGAGCCTTAGTCCACGCCACACCGGGCAAGTGCCAAAATCCTGCGCGGCGCGAGGAAACCGCGGGTACGGGCAATCTCGTTTTTGCCCGTATTGCGGTTCGAGTAAGCCCAGGAGAGGGCCGAAACCGCGCAAAAGTTCGCGGGTTTCACCCGCCCTACCAAAGCTTCGCGCATGACCTGTGGACTTCTCGAAAGCGCTTCTCGTAGGGCGGGTGGGGCCGCCTAGGTGAAACCCGCGCGTCCCGCAGCTAAAGAACCATCGCCGCCGCCCAGCCAAATACCAGCAACGGCAGGTTGTAGTGCAGGAAGGTGGGGACCACTGTGTCCCAGATATGGTTGTGCTGGCCATCGACGTTCAGGCCGGAGGTAGGACCCAGGGTCGAGTCCGAGGCTGGCGAGCCGGCATCGCCCAGGGCGCCGGCGGTGCCAACCAGGCAGACGATCGCCAACGGGCTGAAGCCCAGCTGCACGCCCAGGGGCACGAAAATCGCCGCGATGATCGGCACGGTGGAGAAGGACGAGCCTATGCCCATAGTCACCAGCAACCCGACCAGCAGCATCAGCAGCGCGCCTATCGCCCGGCTGTTGCCGATCCAGGCCACCGAGCTCTCCACCAGGCTCTTGACCTCGCCGGTGGCCTTCATCACCTCGGCGAAGCCGGCGGCGGCAATCATGATGAAACCGATCATGGCCATCATCTTCATGCCTTCGGTGAACAGGTCTTCGGTCTCGCCCCAGCGCACCACCCCGGACAGGGAGAAGATCACGAACCCCAGCAGGGCCCCGAGTATCATCGAGTCCAGCCACAGCTGCACGACGAAGGCGGCGGCTATGGCCACCGCGGCCACCAACAGGCTCCAGGGGTTGTAGCGGACTGCCACCTGCTCGACCCGCTCGATCTGCGCCAGGTCGTAGACCCGCTTCTTGCGGTAGCTGAAGCCCACCGCCACCAGCAGACCAAACAGCATGCCCGCCGCGGGAATCGCCATGGCCTCGGTGACATTCACCCCCGCGACATCGACCCCGCTCTTGGCCACATTGGCCAGCAGGATCTCGTTCAGGAAGATATTGCCGAAGCCCACCGGCAGGAACATGTAGGGCGTGATCAGGCCGAAGGTGATGACGCAGGCGATCAGCCGGCGGTCGATCTGCAGGCGGGTCAGCACATAGAGCAGCGGCGGCACCAGCAGCGGAATGAAAGCGATATGGATCGGCAGGATATTCTGCGAGGCCACCGCCACCGCCAGCAGCAAGCCGATCAGCAGCCACTTGACTGCCGCGCCACCGCGCGCCTCCTGCCGGCCCACCAGCGCCAGGGCCTTGTCCGCCAGGGCGTGGGCCAGGCCGGACTTGGCGATCGCCACGGCAAAAGCGCCGAGCAGCGCATAGGACAGCGCCACGGTGGCGCCACCGCCCAGGCCCTGGTTGAAGGCGCTCAGGGTGCCGGCCATGCCGAGACCGCCGAGCAGGCCGCCGGCCAATGCGCCGGTGATCAGCGCCACCACCACATGCACGCGGCACAGGCTGAGGACCAGCATCAGGCCGACGGCCGCGACTACTGCGTTCATAAAGAGCTCCAAAAGCGTCACGAGGGCCGGGTGCGGCACGGGCAGCACCCTAAAAAGGCCGCGTACTCTGCAGCAAGAGACGCGGACTGTCAAAAATACTCCGTGCATTATTTTGATCGAGTCGTGCAATATCCAACCCACCGCATTTAGTGCTACACCCAAGGCATGGATGCACGGAGCCAAACGCCGTGACGGCATCAAGAAAAACCGTGACACGCCGATACAACGCTGCAGACCTCATAAAAATAAAAGGAACAGCCCATGCTCCTCAGCCGTCTGTCCATCCAGTGGAAGATCACCCTGCTGGCCGGCCTCTGCCTGCTGGCCATAGTGACCCTGCTGGTAGGGGCTTCGCTCTATCAGGCACAACGCAGTGCCGGGTTGGTCAAGCAGTCCAGCAGCGCCATGCTCGAAGAGTCCGCGCGCCTGCGCATGGAGGCCCGCGGCGAATCCCAGGCCCTGCGTATGCAGCGCTATTTCATGGACAGCTATCAATACGGCAAGGGCTTCACGCGGCAGGTGCTGTTTCTCAAGGACCAGGCGGAAAAGCGCTTTCTCGATGCCTTCGACCTGCGCGAGGATCTGACCCGCCAGGTGCAGAGCGCCTTGCAAGCCAACCCCGAACTGCTCGGCCTCTATGTGGTTTTCGAACCCGATGGCCTGGACGGCAAGGACGGCCTGTTCGCCGACCAACCCAAGCTCGGCAGCAACGAGAAAGGCCGCTTCGCCCTGTACTGGTCCCAGAGCACCCCCGGCACCCTGGAAGCCGAAGCCCTGACCGAGACCCTGCTCAACGATGTCACGGTCGGAGCCAACGGGATGCCCTATAACGCCTGGTACACCTGCCCCCGCGACACCCGCCAGGCCTGCGTGCTGGACCCCTATCTCGACGAGGTCAATGGCCAGCAGGTCCTGATGACCAGCATCGCCTTTCCCCTGGAAATCGATGGCAAGGTTATAGGCGTACTGGGCCTGGATATTCGCCTGGACAACCTGCAGCAGATTAGCCTGAAGGCCAGCCAGGACCTGTTCGAGGGCCAAGGCCATGTCAGCATTCTCAGCCCGGCCGGCCGCCTGGCCGGCCACAGCCGCGATGCCCGCCTGCTCGGCGAGGCGGTCAGCCGGGGTTACTCCGAACACGGCGGCGCACTGCTCGAGTTGGTCGGCCGCGGCCAACCCCAGGTGCTGCAACAGAACGGCATGCTGCGCATTCTCCATCCCCTGTTGCCGATCCCCGAAGCCAAACCCTGGGCCGTGCTGCTCGAAGTGCCGGAGGAGGCGCTGCTGGAACCGGCCCATCGCCTGGAAAGCGAGCTGGATGGACGGCGGACCGCCGACGGCCTGCGGGCCATGGCGATCGGCCTGGCCGCGGTGTTGGCCGGTCTGCTGCTGATGGCCCTGACCGCCCGTGGCGTGACCCGGCCGATCCTGGCCGTCGCCGCCATGCTGAAGGACATCGCCACCGGTGAAGGCGACCTGACCCGGCGCCTGGACTATGCCAAGCGCGACGAACTGGGTGAATTGGTCGGCTGGTTCAACCGTTTCCTGGACAAGCTGCAACCCATAATCGCCGACGTCAAACGTTCGGTACAGGACGCCCGGGGCACGGCCGACCAGTCCGCGGCCATCGCCAGCCAGACCAGTGCCGGCATGCAGCAGCAGTACCGCGAGGTCGATCAGGTCGCCACCGCCTCCCAGGAAATGAGCAGCACCGCCCAAGCCGTCGCCCGCAGCGCCGCCCAGGCGGCGGACGCCGCCCGTGGCGCCGACCATGCGACCCGCGAAGGCCTGGAGGTGATCGACCTGACCACCCGCAGCATCGACCACCTGGCGACCAATATGAATGCCGCCATGGCCCAGGTGCAGGGCCTGGCCAGCAGCAGCCAGCAGATCGGCTCGGTGCTGGAGGTGATCCGCTCGATCGCCGAGCAGACCAACCTGCTGGCCCTGAACGCGGCCATCGAGGCGGCACGGGCCGGCGAGGCCGGTCGCGGCTTCGCCGTGGTCGCCGACGAGGTGCGCAACCTGGCCAAGCGCACCCAGGACTCGGTGGAGGAAATCCGCCAGGTGATCGAAGGCCTGCAGAACGGCACCCGCGAAGTGGTCGGCGCCATGCACGGCAGCCAGCAACAAGCCCAGGGCAGCGTCAGCCAGGTCGAACAGGCGGTGACCGCCCTGCGCCGGATCGGCGAAGCGGTCAACGTGATCACCGACATGAACCTGCAGATCGCCAGCGCCGCCGAGCAGCAGAGCGCGGTCGCCGAAGAAATCACCCGCAACGTGGCAAGCATCCGCGATGTCACCGAATCCCTGGCCGGCCAGGCCGACGAGTCGGCGCGGGTCAGCCAGTCATTGAACCGCCTGGCCAACCACCAGCAGGGCCTGATGGATCAGTTCCGGGTCTGATCACCGACGCACCGGCGCCTACTGGCGCCATTCGCTCGCCCGTCTGGCACCGCCT
>DATDTH010000487.1:0-3297 GCA_035290985.1 Pseudomonas sp.
AGTGCACCGGGCAGTTCAGGCGGATGCGCTCGGCGAAACCGGCGCTCAGCGGCGCCACGTAGCTGCGCGAGCCGCCTTGCACCACGTGCCACTGGGGCCTGTTGCTGACCGAGAGCAGGCCGTGGTTCTTGAAGAAGCGCACGAAGAACTGCAGGGGGAAGGCGAGCATGTCGGCCAGGGACATGGACCAAATCGCCGCGCCCATGGGCACTATGTAGTGGTCGATAAAGCGCGGGCCGTAACCGCCGGACCGCAGGTAGCTGCCCAGGCTGGTGTCGGGTGCGATGCGACCCTGGTCGAGGTCGTCCAGGGCTTCGCGGTTGAAACGCAGGATGTCGCGCAGCATGCCCCAGAAGGGCGGCGACAGCAGGTTGCGGCGCTGGGCGAACAGGCTGTTGAGGCTGTTGCCGTTGTATTCCAGGCCGCTGGCCGGGTCGTGCACCGAAAAGCTCATCTCGGTGGCCTGGTAGCCGACCCCGAGCTTGTCCAGCAGGCGGATGAAGTTGGGGTAGGTCCAGTCGTTGAACACGATAAAGCCGGTGTCCAGGGCATAGGCCTTGCCGGCGACCTCGACGTCCACGGTATGGGTATGGCCGCCGACCCAGTCGCTGGCCTCGAACACCTGGATCTGATGCTGGCGGTTCAGCAGGTAGGCGGCGGTCAGGCCGGAGATACCGCTGCCGATAATGGCAATCTTCATGGTGCATCCTTTTCTGGAGCTTGTTCCGCCCGGGCCAGGCGTTTGCCCAGGGCCAGTTGCAGGGATTTGGGCAGGTGCCCCAGCAGGCTCAGCAGGGCGATAAAGGGGCCGGGAAAGCTGATGCTGTAGGGGCGTTTTTTCAGGCGCTGGGCGATAAAGCGGGCGGCCTTGGCCACCGGCCAGCGCATCGGCATGGGAAAATCGTTTTGCCGGGTCAGCGGGGTATCGACGAAGCCCGGGTTGATCAGGGTGACGTCTATGCCCTCGGCGGCCAGGTCGATGCGCAGGGCGTCGAACAGGTAGCGCAGGCCCGCCTTGGAAGCGCCATAGGCCTCGGCCCGGGGCAGCGGCAGCAGGGTCACCGAACTGGCCACACCGACCAGGTGCGGCTGGCAGCCCAGGCGCAGCAGGGGCAGGGCCACCTCGATGCAGTAGCTGGCCGACAGCAGGTTGGCCCGCAGCACCCGCTCGATCAGCGCCGCCTCGAAATTTTTCACCTCGAGGTATTCGCAGGTACCGGCATTCAGGATCACGCTGTCCAGGGCGCCCCAGCGCTGGGCGATGGCTTCGCCTATGGCGCGGACTTGCTGCTGTTCGCCGAGGTCGCCGGGCACCACCAGCACCTGCTGCGGATAGCGCTGGGCCAGGGTCTCCAGCGGCGCCACGCGGCGGGCACTCAGTGCAAGGCGATGGCCGGCCTCGAGCAGTTCGATGGCCAGGGCCTCGCCTATGCCGCTGCTGGCGCCGGTCAGCCAGATACGTCGCTTGTCCGTCATGCCAGTCGCCCCTTGAGCCAGTGAATGAGCCGTCCCAGCACGGGCAATTGCTCGTAGAGCAGGGCACCGGCATCGAAGTAGTCGCGGTGATAGAACACCTTGTCGCGCCACATCAGGTGCGAGCAGCCCTGCACCTGGATCGGCCGCCCGCCGTTCAGGCGCGGGTGGCAATAGACCAGGGTCCAGCGCAGGTAGCCTTCGCCCTCGCGCAGCGGATCGATGCCCTGGAAGTCGAAGTGCAGCCCCTGGACGTTGCCGTACAGCTCGGCGAAATAACGGGTTAGGGCCGGCAGGCCGTGGATCGCGTGCAGCGGGTCGCTGAAGCGCACATCGTCGCTGTACAGCGCCTCCAGGCGGTCGAGGTTGTGGGCGTCCAGGCTGGCGAAGGCATGGGCGAAACGATGGAGAAAATCGCCGGACTCATGCTCGGCGTTCAGGGGCTCTCGCTCGCTCATGACGCCCATTCCTCGGCCGCGCCGGCCAGTCGCTTGAAGGCCGCCAGGGCGCGGCCGCGAGTCTGACCCAGATCGACCATCGGTCGCGGGTAGTCGACGGCGCCGAACAGGCCGCCGCCGCGGGCGGCCAGCGCCGCCGGGTTGTGCAGGTCCTTGTTGCCGAGGTCGGCCAGTTCCGGCAGCCAGTGGCGGATAAAGCGGCCCTCGCCATCGAACTTGGCCGACTGCGACAGTGGATTGAAAATGCGGAAATAGGGGGCCGAGTCGGTGCCGGTGGAGGCGCTCCATTGCCAGCCGCCGTTGTTGGCCGCCAGGTCGCCGTCTATCAGGTGGCGCATGAAGAAGCGCTCGCCCTCGCGCCAGTCGATCAACAGGTTCTTGGTCAGGAACATGGCCACGACCATGCGCAGGCGGTTATGCATCCAGCCGGTGGTCAGCAGTTGGCGCATGGCCGCGTCTATGATCGGGAAGCCGGTACGGCCCTGCTGCCAGGCGGCGAGTTCCTCGGGGGCATCGCGCCAGGGCAGGGCCTCGGTGGCCGGACGGAAGGCACGGTGGCGCGAGACCCGTGGGTAACCGACCAGGATGTGTTTGTAGAATTCGCGCCAGAGCAGCTCGTTGATCCAGGTGACCACGCCGACATTGCCGCTTTCGAATTCGCCGCGGTTGATCATCAGGGCAGCATGCAGGCATTGGCGCGGTGACAGCACGCCGGCGGCCAGGTAGGGCGAGAGCTGGCTGGTGCCCGGTTTGGCCGGCAGGTCGCGCTCGTCCCGGTAGAAAGCGATTTGCTCCTCGGCAAAGCGCTGCAGCCGCCCGAGGGCCTCGGTTTCGCCGGCCGGCCAGAACTGGCGCAGCTCGGCCGTGGGGCTGGGGAAGCCGTCCACTGTGGCCGGCACCGGGTCGCTGGCCAGTGTCAGGGGCGCCTGGGCCGCGGGCAGCGGCGTACGGGCCGGCAGGGCCATGTGCAGCAGGGCGTAACAGCGCTTGCGGAACTGGCTGTAGACCTGGAAATACTGCCCGGCCTGGGTCAGCAGGCTGCCCGGCTGGAACAGCAGTTGATCGAGGTGGCTGCGCCAGCTGATCCCGATCCGCGCCAGGGCCTCGGCCACCGCCAGGTCGCGGCGGCTTTCATGGAGCCCGTATTCCTCATTGACCTGCACGCTGTCGATCCGCTGGCTCTGGCACAGCCGGAGGATGACCTCGGGCGCCTCGTCCCAGGTGTCGGCGTGGCGGATCAACAGCGGCACATTCAGTTCGCCCAGGGCCCGGGACAGTTCCGTCAGGTTGCGCAGCCAGAAATCCACCTTGCAGGGGGCATCGTCGTGGCGCAGCCACTGGCCGGGGCTGAGCAGGAAGAGCGCGA
>DATDTH010000488.1:0-16496 GCA_035290985.1 Pseudomonas sp.
CCTGGCAGGCGCCCGCAGGGAGACGGTTGAAGCGCGACAGGTCGGAGTCGGCGCGCCAGCTGGACATCTGCCGATCGACCTCGGCCAGCAGGCGGTCCACCTCGTCCTTGAGCACGGCGGGCTCGGGCATGCAAGCGGCGGCGACGTACTTGAGCGAATACTGGCTGCCCATGGTCGGTCCGCCGAAGCTTTCGATGGATTCGCCGCAACCGCTCAACAGCAGCGCGGCGGCGGCGAGCAGAACCGTTTTAACCACCAAAATCGTCCAGCAGGATATTGTCCGGTTCCACGCCCAGGTCGACGAGCATCTTGATCACCGCCGCGTTCATCATGGGTGGACCGCACATGTAGAACTCGCAGTCCTCTGGCGCCGGGTGATCCTTCAGGTAGCGCTCGTAGAGCACGTTGTGGATAAAGCCCTTCATCCCCGTCCAGTTGTCTTCCGGTTGCGGATCGGACAAGGCCAGGTGCCATTGGAAGTTCGGATTCTCCGCCTGCAGCTGGTCGTACTCCTCCACATAGAAGGCTTCGCGCAGGGAACGCGCACCGTACCAGAAGCTGATCTTGCGGCTGGACTTCAGGCGCTTGAGCTGGTCGAAGATGTGCGAACGCATCGGCGCCATGCCGGCCCCGCCGCCGATAAAGACCATTTCCGCCTCGGTATCCTTGGCGAAGAACTCGCCGAAGGGACCATAGACGGTGACCTTGTCGCCCGGCTTGAGGCCGAAGACCCAGGAGGACATCTGTCCCGGCGGCAGTTGATCCTTGCCCGGTGGCGGCGAGGCGATGCGGATGTTGAATTTCACCAGGCCCACTTCTTCGGGGTAGTTGGCCATGGAGTAGGCGCGGATCACCGTCTCCTCGACCCGCGAGACGTACTTCCACTGGTTGAACTTGTCCCAGTCGCCACGGTACTCGGGCTGGATATCGAAGTCCTTGTAATGCACCTCATGGGGCGGGCACTCCAGCTGCACATAGCCGCCGGCGCGGAAGTCCACGCTCTGGCCTTCGGGCAACCGCAGCGTCAGCTCCTTGATAAAGGTGGCCACGTTGGGGTTGGACTCCACCGTGCATTCCCACTTCTTCACGCCGAAGACCTCTTCCGGCACCTCGATGTGCATGTCCTGCTTGACCGGAGTCTGGCAGGACAGCCGCCAGCCGGCCTTGGCTTCGCGCCGGGTGAAGTGTGACTCCTCGGTGGGCAGCATCTCGCCACCGCCGCTTTCCACCACGCACTTGCACTGGGCGCAGGTGCCGCCGCCGCCGCAGGCCGAGGAGAGAAAGACGTTGTTCGCCGACAGGGTCTGCAGCAGCTTGCCACCGGCCGGCACCGTGATGGTCCGCTCGCCGTTGATCACGATGTTCACGTCGCCGCTGGACACCAGCTTGGCGCGAGCGGCGAGGATGATCACCACCAGGCCGAGCACGATGGCGGTGAACATGCCGATCGCCAGGAAAATTTCGAAACTGATCATGTCTATTCCTTACTGGACAGGTCGATCCGGCGGCACAGGAACACTGGCCGCCCGGTCGCTCTAGCGTTCTTTCACAGCTGTACGCCGGAGAAGGACATAAAGCCCAGGGACATCAGGCCGATAGTGATGAAGGTGATGCCCAACCCCTGCAGGCCTTCGGGTACGTCGCTGTACTTGAGCTTCTCGCGGATACCGGCCAGCAAGGCAATGGCCAGGGCCCAGGAGAAACCGGAGCCGACGCCATAGACCAGGCTCTCGCCCAGGTCGTAGTCGCGCTCCACCATGAACAGCGAACCGGCCATGATCGCGCAGTTCACCGTGATCAGTGGCAGAAATACGCCCAGGGCGTTGTAGAGGGATGGCACGTACTTATCCAGCAGCATCTCGAGGATCTGCACGATCGCGGCTATCACCCCGATGTAGCTGAGCAGCCCGAGAAAACTCAAGTCCACCTCCGGCAGCCCGGCCCAGGCCAGGGCACCGTCCTTGAGCAGATAGGTGTAGAGCAGGTTGTTGGCCGGCACGGTGATGGCCTGGACCACGACCACCGCGATACCCAGGCCGATGGCGGTTTCCACCTTCTTGGAGATGGCGATAAAGGTGCACATGCCGAGAAAGAAGGCCAGGGCCATGTTCTCGACGAACACCGCCTTCACGAACAGGCTGACGTAGTGTTCCATCAGTAGGCCTCCTTGCTGGACACTTGCGGGGCCATCCGGAAGGCGGCCGGCTCTTTCTGTTCCTTCTTCCAGGTACGCAGGGCCCAGATGATCAGGCCGATCAGGAAGAAGGCCGAGGGCGGCAGCAGCAGCAAGCCGTTGGGCTGGTACCAGCCGCCATCGTTGACCAGCGGAATCACCTCGTAGCCCAACAGTTTGCCGGCACCGAACAGCTCGCGGATGATCCCCAGCAGGATCAGCATGGCGCTGTAGCCCAGGCCGTTGCCGATGCCGTCGAAGAACGACAGCACCGGCGGGTTGGCCATGGCGAAGGCCTCGGCCCGGCCCATCACGATGCAGTTGGTGATGATCAGGCCGACGAACACCGAGAGCTGCTTGGCCAGGCTGAAGGCGAAGGCCTTGAGCACCTGATCCACCACTATCACCAGGGAGGCGATGATCACCATCTGCACGATCATGCGGATGCTGCTGGGAATCTGGCTGCGGATCATCGAGATGAACAGGTTGGAGAAGCCGGTCACCAGGGTCAGGGCGATGGACATCACCAGCGCGGTCTTCAGGTTGGAGGTCACCGCCAGGGCCGAGCAGATACCGAGTATCTGCAGGCCGATGGGGTTGTTATGGAAGATCGGGTCCAGCAGGACCTGCTTGATCGTGGGTTGCGACATGCTCAAGCGTCCCCTTTTTTCATATGGGTCAGGAAGGAACCGAAACCGTCCTTGCCCAGCCAGAAGTGCAGCAGGTTGTGCACCCCCTTGCTGGTCAGGGTCGCCCCGGCCAGGCCGTCGACCTGGTGCGTGGCGCTCGGGCTTTGCGGGTCGACCCCGCCCTTGATCACCGAAACGGCCAGTTCGCCCTGGTCATCGAACAGGGTCTTGCCCTGCCACAGGCCCTTCCACTTGGGATTGTCCACCTCGCCCCCCAGGCCCGGCGTCTCGCCGTGCTGGTAGAAGCCGAAGCCGACCACGGTGTTCAGGTCGCCCTTGAGGGCCATGAAGCCATAGAGGGTCGACCAGAGGCCATAACCGCGCACCGGCAGGATCAGGGTGTCGACGCGGCCCTCGGTTTCCACCAGGTACACCGTGGAGTAGCGCTCGCGGCGCTTGATCGAGGCGATGTCCTGCTCGCCGGACAGGGCCGCGGACAACTTGGGATCCTTGGCCGCCTTGAGCGGATCGAAGCTGGCAGGGTCCTGGGCGTCGCTGAAGCGACCGCTGTCGAGGTCGACGACCCGGGCGCGGATGCGCTCGGCGTACAGGGCCTTGACCTGGGCGGCGGACAGGTCCGCCTGGCCCAGGCCGGCGATCGCCAGGATGCTGCGCTGCTTGTCCAGCGCGCGGTTTTCCACCTGGGTCGGCTTGAGGGCCACGGCGGCACCGGCGACGAATATCGAGCAGACCAGGCAGACCAGCAGGGCCACGGTCAGGGTGCGGACGGTGGATTCTTGTTGACTAGACATGGCGCGCCAGCCTCCGTTTGATATTGGCCTGCACGACGAAGTGATCGATCAGCGGGGCACAGAGGTTGGCGAACAGGATCGCCAGCATCATACCTTCGGGGAACGCCGGGTTGACCACCCGGATCAGCACCACCATCAGGCCGATCAAGGCCCCGAACAGCCACTTGCCGGTGTTGGTCATGGACGCCGAAACCGGATCCGTGGCCATGAAGATCATGCCGAAGGCGAAACCGCCCACCACCAGGTGCCAGTACCAGGGCATGGCGAACATGGGGTTGGTGGCCGAACCCAGGGCATTGAACAGGTAACTGGTGGCGATCATGCCGAGCATCACCCCGACGACGATGCGCCAGGACGCGATCCGGGTCAGCAGCAACACCGCGCCGCCAATGAAGATGGCCAGGGTGCTGGTCTCGCCCATGGAGCCCGGTTCGAAGCCGATAAAGGCATTCCACCAGGACAGGCCGTTGGCGGTCAGTTGCTCGACACCACCGGCCGCGGCGACCGACAGCGCGGTCGCCCCCGCGTAACCGTCCAACGCGGTCCAGACCGCGTCGCCGGACAGCTGCGCCGGGTAGGCGAAGAACAGGAAAGCCCGCCCGACCAGCGCCGGATTGAGGAAGTTCTTGCCGGTACCGCCGAACACTTCCTTGCCGATCACCACGCCGAAACTGATGCCCAGCGCCACCTGCCACAGGGGAATGCTCGGCGGCAGGATCAGGGCGAAGAGTACCGAGGTGACGAAGAAACCTTCGTTGACCTCATGCCGGCGGATGGAGGCGAACAACACCTCCCAGAACCCGCCGACTATAAAGGTCACCAGGTAGATCGGCAGGAAATAGGCGGCGCCCTGGAGCAGGTTGTCCCACAGGCTGCCCGGATCGAAGCCGGCCAGCGCACCGATCAGGGCGAAACGCCAGCCGTCCTGGCTGGCCAGCAGTTCGGGGTTGCCGACGAACAGGCTGTTGGCCTGGTAGCCGATGTTCCACATGCCGAACAGCAGGGCCGGGAAGGTACAGAGCCAGACGGTGATCATCATGCGCTTGAGGTCGATGCCGTCGCGCACATGGGCGGTGGTCTTGGTCACGCTGCCAGGGCGGTAGAAAAAGGTGTCGAGGGCTTCATAGAGGGCATACCACTTCTCGAAGCGGCCACCCTGCTCGAAGTTGTGTTCGATCTTGTCGAGGAATTTACGCAGACCCAAGGTTCAACCCTCCTTCTCGATGCGGTTCAGATTGTCCCGCAGGATCGGGCCGTATTCGTACTTGCCGGCGCAGACATAGCTGCACAGCGCCAGGTCTTCTTCATCCAGCTCCAGGCAGCCGAGCTTCTGGGCCATTTCCGTGTCGCCGACTATTAAATAGCGCAACAGCTGGGTGGGCAGGATATCCAGCGGCATCACCGCCTCGTAGTTGCCCACCGGCACCATGGCCCGAGGGCTACCGTTGGTGCTGGTGTCGAAAGCGAAGCGTTTGGCCGCCATCAGCTTGGAGACGAAGATGTTCAGCACCGAATGCTTGTTCACCCCGGCGCGCAGGTAATGCAGCAGTTCACGCTCGTGCCCCTCATGCAGGCAGGAGATCGACTGGTGATAGCGACCGAGGTAGGCATAGGCGCCGCGGGCGGTGCGTCCACCGAGCACCGCGCCGGAAATCACCCGGTTACGCCCGGCGTGCAACTCGCCGGCACTGAGTTCGTCCAGGCTGGCGCCCAGGCGGGTGCGCAGCAGCCGCGGCTTGTCCACCACAGGACCGGCCAGGGCGACCACTCGCTCGACCCACAGGCGACCCGTGGTGAACAGCTTGCCGATGGCGATGACGTCCTGATAACCCAGGTGCCAGACGCTCTTGCTGGCACTGACCGGATCGAGGAAATGGATGTGGGTACCCGGCAATCCGGAAGGATGCGGCCCGCCGAAGCTTTCGACCTGCACGCCGGCCAGTTGCTCGCCGGGCAGGCTGACACCCGCCGCCTTGCACAGGAACAACTTGGCCAGGCGAGCCAGGACCTTGAGGCCGCTCTCGAAGTCGGCGGCCTGGGCCTGGATGATCGGCAGCGGATCGGCCGCCAGCGGCTGGGTATCCAAAGCCGTGACGAAGATCGAACTGGGCGTGGCGTCCACCGCCGGCACCTTGCTGAACGGACGACTGCGCAGCGCGGTCCACAGGCCCGACTGCTGCAGGTTGTCCCGCACCGCCTGGGCCTCCAGGCGTTCCAGTTGCTCGACCGGGTAGCTGGCGAAGGTTACTTCCTCGTCGCCTTCCAGGTCGATCACCACCGATTGCAGCAGGCGCTGCTCGCCACGGTGAATGGCACTCACGCGGCCGGCACCCGGCGCGGTGAAGAGCACACCCGGATTCTTCTTGTCGGAAAACAACAGCTGACCCAGCTTGACCCGGTCACCGACCTGGACGGCCATGGTCGGCTTCATGCCGTGGTAGTCGCAGCCCATCAGGGCCACGCTGCGCACCGGCCGGGCAGTGTCGATAAAGGGCGCGGGCGCGCCGCAAATGGGCAGATCCAGCCCTGATTTTATTTTGATCATTGAAGGGTCCAAACACTGAAACCAGTGCTTCTACAGGGTTCGAACACTGCCGGGACAGCACGCAAGGCGCTTAAGCGCTTAAGCGCTTCGCCATTGATAAGGGTCCCGGGATGAAAAAGCCTGGGGATTATAAGGACACAAGACACGGCATGCCCACCCAGGCGCGCACATTTTCGACCGACAAGTCGTAACACGAAGCAACAGCCCCGGACTTGACGACTCGGACAGAGTCGGCGACAAGTTGGAAAATCGCCAGGAGCCGGCAATATGCACCGCAGCATCGTCCTATTCCTGCTATTGAGCAGCGGCGCCAGCCTGTTCGCCCAAGCGAGCGAGCGCCTGGAGCAGGCCGCTTTCGCCCCTCGCCACGCCCCCCTGGAGCGCAAGAACCAGGCCTTGCTCAACTACCTGTGGCTGGACGTCTATGCGGCGGCCTTCTATGCCGAGCCCGGGGTCACGCCGCAACAGGCGGTCGAACGACCGTCACGCCAGCGCCTGGAGCTCTATTACTTTCGCACCATCGACCGCGCGGACGTGATCAAGGCCGCCTGGATCACCCTGGAGCGCCAGCAGGCGCCCGCCGCCCTCGAGGCCCTGCGTGGAGAACTGGAGCGCCTGCATGGCAATTTTCGCGACATCGCACCGGGGGACCGCTACGCCCTCGACTTCACGCCCGGGCGCGGCCTGAGCCTGGAACGCAATGGCCTGCAGGTTTTCGCCAGCCCCGACCCCGAACTGGCCAAGGCCTACCTGGGGATCTGGCTGAGGCCCGACGGCCTCTCCGATGAACTGCGCGCGAGCCTGATGGCGGGGCCCTGAAGCCCCATGACACAGCGCCGGATTTCGTCGGACAGCGGCTCTACGCCAGCCTACGCCCCCACCAAAGCGCCTTTTGTAGGGTGTGTCGTGCGCACCGAGAGCTCGGTGTGGCAGCGATGCTTCGGCGATGCGCTGAGCGTAGCGACGCCCGGCGCACCCTACGGGCTTTGTGTTTTTCGTAGGTCGGGTTACGTTTTACCAACCCGACAGCATCGTTGTCGGGTTACGCTTCGCTAACCCGACCTACGGCCTGGTGGTCTCGGCGCGCAGTCCAGTGACAGCCCATCATTTATTGCCGTGACCTGCATTCGGCTCAAACGACCTGGCGGGACCCTGAAGCCCTGTGACGCAACGCTGGGTTTCGCCAAACAACGGCTCTACACCAGCCTACGGGCCTTACCAAAGCGCGTTTAGAGCGGCTATTGACGCCCCCCCTTAACGAGCCTCGGCCACGGGCCCGGCCGCCGAGCGCTTGACCAGGTAGCAGAGGCCGATAAAGCCGAGCCAGAATGGAATGGCATAGACCGACACATTGATGCCCTCAATCAGCAGCATTACGCCGAGGATCAAGGCCACGAAGGCCAGGCACAGGTAGTTGGCGAAGGGCGACCAGAAGGCCTTGAAAAAGGGCACCACCCCTTGCCTGTTCAGGGCATTGCGGAACATCAGGTGCGTCAGGCTGATCATCGCCCAGTTGATCACCAGGGCCGCCACCGTCAGCGCCATCAACAGCTCCAGGGCCTGCTGCGGCGCCAGGTAGTTGATCAGCACGCACAGCAGCGTGACCAGGGCCGAGACCCCGATGGCCAGCACCGGCACTCCGCGCCTGTCCACCTTCATCAACGCCTTGGGCGCGTCGCCCTGCTCGGCCAGGCCATAGAGCATCCGGCTGTTGCAGTAGACGCCGCTGTTGTAGACCGAAAGCGCGGCGGTCAGCACCACGAAGTTGAGGATATGGGCCGCCGTGTCGCTGCCGATCAGGGAGAAGATCTGCACGAAGGGGCTGGCGCTGTAGGGGTCGCCGGCAGCGCCCAGGGTCTGCAACAGCAGGTCCCAGGGGTAGAGCATCAGCAGCACGCTCAGGGCGCCGATATAGAAGATCAGGATCCGGTAGATCACCTGGTTGATCGCTTTGGGGATCACCTTCTTCGGCTCGGCGGCCTCGGCCGCGGTGATGCCGATCAGCTCCAGCCCGCCGAAGGAGAACATGATAATGGCCAGCACCATCACCAGGCCCTGCAGGCCATTGGGAAAGAAGCCGCCATGGCTCCACAGGTTGCTGACCGCCGCCTGGGGACCGCCCTGCCCGCTCGCCAGCAGGTAGACGCCCAGCAGGATCATGCCGATGATCGCCACCACCTTGATCAGGGCGAACCAGAATTCGGTCTCGCCGAACACCTTGACGCTGGCCAGGTTGATGCCATTGATCAGCACGAAGAACGCCGCCGCAGTGGCCCAGGTCGGCACTTCAGGCCACCAGAATTGCACGTACTTGCCCACCGCGGTGAGCTCCGCCATGCCCACCAGCACATAGAGCGCCCAGTAGTTCCAGCCGGAGAGAAAGCCCGCGTAGCCGCCCCAGTATTTATGGGCGAAATGGCTGAAGGAACCGGCCACCGGTTCCTCGACTATCATCTCGCCGAGCTGGCGCATGATCAGGAAGGCGATGAAGCCGGCGATGGCATAGCCCAGGATCATCGAAGGCCCGGCGGACTTGAGCACCCCGGCGGAGCCGAGGAACAAGCCGGTGCCGATGGCACCGCCCAGGGCGATCAGCTGGATATGACGGTTCTGCAAGCCGCGCTTGAGTTCACCCGTGTGGAGCGGCTGATTCATTGTCACTGCCTCATCGCGGCGGCGCGTTTGGTGCCGACGCAGTGGACAACCTCTGTGCAGGATCACCGCCTGAAGGTTGTATTAACGAAAAACGGCAGCTGCCGCCGTTTACTTGACTGGTCGCGCAGTTTAACGCGCCACACCCATTTAGGGCACCAGGCTGTGCCTGTCACGCCTGGATTGCACCTGACGCCAAAGCTCCCCGCAAAGGTTTCTCCACTGAGAGGCTGTGAAAAAACTCTCGCCTACTGCGGCCGTCTCCAAACGCCCGCTGCGGCGTTGCGCTACGTGAAAAGCGGGGTCATTTAGCTCACTAAACTCCCCCACTTTTCAAGCAGCGCGCCTTGCCGCGAACGCCTGGAGGCAGCCTCGCGACGGCGCTCGATATTTTCACAACCTCTGACGGCAATCACTTAACACTCTGTTAACCAATCGCCGCCTAGAGTGGCTCTCAATTGATCGCGGCGCCTGCGGATGGCTCCGCTTCTGGAGAGTCATGATGATTGCTGCCCGTGCAGATTCTTTTCGCAAAGGCCTCGAATGGGCAGCCCTGGGCTGGATGTTCCTGTTCTTCTGGTACATGTCCGGGATCACTCAGCTCCTCCTGTTTGCCACCGACACCATCGGCTGGCGAGGCTTTCGCCAAACCCTGCTGCTCAGCGGCCTGTGGCTGATTCCCGCATTGCTGTACCCGGCACACACACGCCGCCTGACGGGCATCATTGGTGGTTTGCTGTGGCTGTGCTCGCTGCCGGCCTTCGGTTATTACCTGATTTACGGCCAGGATTTCTCCCAAAGCGTCATTTTCATCATGTTCGAGAGCAACAATGCCGAGGCCGCCGAATACATCAGCCAATACCTGAACTGGTGGATGCCGCTGGCGTTTCTTGGCTATGGCTTGGGTGCCTGGTTGCTCTGGCAGAAAGTTCGTCCGGTGTACCTGCCGCGGCGCTCGGCCCTGGCTGCCAGCGCGTTGATTCTCGCGACCACCCTCGGTTACCCCGCACGCTTCATGCTCAACAGTAACGACTTTATTGCGGGCCTGAACAAATTCGAGGAACGACTGGCCGCGGTCACCCCCTGGCAAGTCATGGTCGGTTACCACCAATATCGCCTGCAACTGGACAACATGCAGGAATTGCTTACCGCCAACGCCCAATTACCACCCCTGCAAAACCTCACCGACACCCATGCCGGACGGCCGGGCACGCTGGTACTGGTGATCGGCGAGTCGACCAATCGCCAGCGCATGAGCCTGTATGGCTATCCCCGCGCTACCACACCGAGGCTGGACGCCATGCGCGACCGACTGCAGGTGTTCGATAACGTGGTTACCCCACGCCCCTACACCATTGAAGCGCTGCAACAGGTGCTGACTTTTGCAGACGAGCAGAATCCCGATGCCTACCTGTCCACGCCATCGATCATCAACCTGATGAAGCAGGCCGGTTACAAGACCTTCTGGATCACCAACCAACAGACCATGACCGAACGCAACACCATGCTCACCACCTTTTCCAAGCAGGCCGACGAGCAGGTTTACCTGAACAACAACCGCGAGCAGAACGCCCGCCAATACGACGGCGAAGTGCTGGCGCCATTCAGCCAAGCCCTGGCCGACCAGGCGCCACGCAAGTTGATCGTGGTGCATTTACTCGGCACCCATATGAGCTACAAGTATCGTTTTCCGGCAGCCTACGCCCGGTTCAGCGACCGCCAGGGCGTTCCGGCCTGGGTTAGCAACGACCAGTTGCCGACCTACAACAGTTACGACAACGCGGTGCTGTACAATGACTTCGTGGTGTCCAGCCTGATCGAGCGACTGTCTGGCAGCCGAGCCAATGGCTTCTTGCTGTACCTGTCGGATCACGGCGAGGCTGTGTTTGACTCGCCCACCGACACCATCCTGGGACGCAGTGAAGGCCGGCCAACCGCGCCGATGTACACCATCCCCTTTATGCTCTGGACCTCCGAACAGTGGCGAGCGATTGACCCGACGGCCTTCCAGTCCGCACTCAATCGCCCTTACAGCAGCGCCAACCTGATTCATACCTGGGCCGACCTGGCGGGCCTGAGCTCCGCCGAACTCGACCCGACCAAGAGCCTGGTGAATGCGGCATTCAAGGAGCGGCCGCTGCTGATCGGCGACCCCTATCAGCCCAAGTCCATGATCGACTTCAGCCTGATCAAGCCCAAGCCACAAGTGGCCTTTGAGGATAAGGACTTGGGGCTGCAGCAGGCCGCATCGATAAACTAGGGCACTTTCGCCTTATCTTTGTCCGCCGTTTCGACCTCAGCATCGAGGATCGCCAGCAAGCTGGCTCCTACTACGCCGAGGCCCTTTTCGTAGGGAGCGTGGGGCCGCCTAGGCTAGCCGCGCAGAAAGCCGGCCTGGCAAACCACGCCGCGGCCGCCGCGCGGCGTAACCCACGCGGAAGGGCACTCAAATGCAGGCAGACCTTTCCCGAAAATGCTCCAGCCGCATCGCCCACAACAGAATGCAAAACGGGAGCCGAAGCTCCCGTTTTGTTGTTGCCCGGCGTCGCTATCAGCGCGGGAAGGCTGGCGGGTTGACCCCAGCCATATCTTCCATCACCCGCACTACCTGGCAGCTGTAGCCGAACTCGTTGTCGTACCAGACGTAGAGTATCACGCGGTTGTCGTTGCAGATGGTCGCCTCGGCATCCACCACACCGGCGTGACGCGAACCGACGAAGTCGGTGGACACCACTTCCTGGGACTGGACGAAGTCGATCTGCTTTTGCAAGTTCGAATGCATGGCCATCTGGCGCAGGTATTCATTGACCTCGTCGCGGCTGGTGGCTTTCTCGAGGTTCAGATTGAGAATGGCCATGGACACATTGGGCGTCGGCACGCGAATAGCGTTGCCGGTCAGCTTGCCCTTGAGCATCGGCAGCGCCTTCGCGGCGGCGGTAGCGGCGCCGGTTTCGCTGATAACCATGTTCAAGGGGGCCGAACGACCACGGCGATCGCCCTTGTGGAAGTTGTCGATCAGGTTCTGGTCGTTGGTGTAGGAATGCACGGTCTCGACGTGGCCGTTGGCGATGCCGTACTGATCATTGATGGCCTTGAGCACCGGCACTATGGCGTTGGTGGTGCAGGACGCAGCCGAGATGATCTTGTCGTCGGCGCAGATGTCGCCATGGTTGACGCCATGCACGATGTTTTTCAGCGCGCCCTTGCCCGGCGCGGTCAGCACGACGCGGTCGACACCTGGGCAGGCCAGGTGCTGGCCCAGGCCCTCGGCATCGCGCCAGACACCGGTGTTGTCCACCAGCAGGGCGTTTTCGATGCCGTACTGGGTGTAGTCCACTTCGGTGGGGGACTTGGCATAGATGACCTGGATCAGGTTGCCATTGGCGGTGATGGTGTTGTTCTCTTCATCGATGGTGATGGTGCCATCGAACGGACCGTGAACCGAGTCGCGACGCAGCAGACTGGCACGCTTGACCAGGTCATTGCTCGCGCCCTTGCGCACGACTATGGCGCGCAGACGCAGACCATCGCCGCCACCGGTTTTCTCGATCAGGATACGCGCCAGCAGACGGCCGATCCGACCGAAACCGTAGAGCACCACGTCGGTGCCTTTACGCGCCACGCCGTTTTGCTGGCCCACCACTTCAGCCAGCTCGTCACGCAGGAACTGCTCGACGCTGCGACCGGCGCCCTCGGCCTTGAACTTCGCGGACATCTTGCCCAGGTCCACGGAGGCGGCGCCCAACTTGAGCTCGCTCATGGCCTTGATGATCGGGAAGGTGTCATGCACCGACAGCTCGGCATCGTTGGCCAGGCGGTGACGGGCGAAACGGTGAGCCTTGAGAATCGCGATCACCGAGCGGTTGATCAGGCCGCGACCGAAGATCGAGGTCACTACATTGTTATTGCGGTAAAGCTGACCGATCAACGGAATCATCGCCTCGGCGAGGGCTTCACGGTCAATCCACTCACTGAGACACTGGTCAGGCTTCTGAGTCACGGGCTGTACCTTCCACAATTATGTAGGGGCTGAAAAAAGGGGCTACATTATGCCGGGCTAGCCCAGCGGGGGCAATGCGCGCCGGTCGAGACTGACACCGCCGTCCATGCCCGCTACAATCGGCGGCCCTGTCGTCACGACCGTGAGCCGCCCGTGTCCGTACTGCACCTACCGACCCTGCCCGCCGCCTCCGGCAAACAAACCTGGGGCAACCTGCCCGGGGCCGCGCTCAGCCTGGCGATTGCCGAGGCCGCCAGCGCCGGCAAGCGCTTCACCCTGTTGCTGACCGCCGACAGCCAGAGCGCCGAGCGCCTGGAGCAGGAGCTGAGCTTCTTCGCCCCGGAACTGCCGGTGCTGCATTTCCCCGACTGGGAAACCCTGCCCTACGACCTGTTTTCGCCACACCAGGACATCATCTCCCAGCGCATCGCCGCCCTTTACCGTCTGCCGGAACTGAGCCACGGGATCTTGGTGGTGCCCATTACCACGGCCCTGCATCGCCTGGCACCGACCCGCTTCCTGCTGGGCAGCAGCCTGGTGCTGGATGTGGGCCAGAAGCTCAATGTCGAACAGATGCGCACGCGCCTGCAAGCCACCGGCTACCGCTGCGTGGATACTGTGTACGAGCACGGCGAGTTCGCCGTGCGCGGCGCGCTGATCGACCTGTTCCCCATGGGCAACGCCCTGCCGTACCGCATCGACCTGTTCGACGATGAAATCGAGACCCTGCGCACCTTCGATCCCGAGACCCAGCGCTCGATCGACAAGGTCGAGTCGATTCGCCTGCTGCCGGCCCGGGAGTTCCCGCTGAACAAGGAGGCCGTGACTGGCTTTCGCGCGCGTTTTCGCGAGCGCTTCGACGTGGACTTCCGCCGCTGCACCATTTACCAGGACCTGAACAGCGGCATCACCCCGGCCGGCATCGAGTACTACCTGCCGCTGTTCTTCGAGGACAGTGCCACCCTGTTCGACTACCTGCCCGGCGACACCCAGGTGTTCTCCCTGCCGGGGGTGGAAAAGGCCGCCGAGCAATTCTGGAGCGACGTGCGCAACCGCTACGAGGAACGCCGCGTCGATCCGGAACGCCCGTTGCTGCCGCCCCTGGAACTGTTCCTGCCGGTGGAAGACTGCTTCGCCCGCCTGAAAAGCTGGCCGCGGGTGGTGGTCAGCCAGCAGGACCTGGACAGCGGCATCGGCCGCGAACGCTTCCCGGCCAGGGAACTGCCAGAGCTGGCGATCGAGGCCAAGGCCAACCAGCCGCTGGCCCACCTGCAACGCTTCCTCGAGGAGTTCCCCGGGCGCGTGCTGTTCACCGCCGAATCCGCGGGCCGGCGCGAGGTGCTGCTGGAACTGCTCGCGCGCCTGCACCTGCGGCCCCAGACGGTCGAGGGCTGGACCGACTTCGTCACCAGCGCCGAACGCCTGGCCATCTGCATCGCCCCCCTGGACGACGGCCTGCTGCTGGACGAGCCGGCCCTGGCCTTGATCGCCGAGAGCCCGCTCTTCGGTCAGCGGGTGATGCAGCGTCGCCGCCGCGAGAAACGCAGCGACAGCAACGATGCGGTGATCAAGAACCTCACCGAGCTGCGCGAAGGCGCGCCCGTGGTGCATATCGACCACGGGGTCGGCCGCTACCTGGGCCTGATCACCCTGGAGATCGACGGCCAGGCCGCCGAATTCCTGGCCCTGATGTACGCCGAGGAAGCCAAGCTCTACGTGCCGGTGGCCAGCCTGCACCTGATCGCCCGCTACACCGGCAGCGACGACGCCCTGGCCCCCTTGCACCGCCTGGGCTCCGAGCACTGGCAGAAGGCCAAGCGCAAGGCCGCCGAACAGGTGCGCGACGTCGCCGCAGAACTGCTGGATGTCTATGCCCGCCGCGCGGCACGCGAGGGCTATGCCTTCAAGGACCCCCTGGGCGACTACGCCAGCTTCAGCGCCGGCTTTCCCTTCGAGGAGACCCCGGACCAGCAGACCACCATAGATGCCGTGATGGCCGACATGCTCGCGCCCAAGCCCATGGACCGCCTGGTCTGCGGCGACGTCGGCTTCGGCAAGACCGAGGTGGCCATGCGCGCGGCTTTTATCGCCGTGCACAGCGGCAAGCAGGTGGCGATCCTGGTGCCGACCACCCTGCTGGCCCAGCAGCACTACAACAGCTTCCGCGACCGTTTCGCCGACTGGCCGGTGACGGTCGAAGTGATGAGCCGCTTCAAGTCGACCAAGGAGGTCAACGCGGCGGTGCAGAAACTCGCCGAGGGCCAGATCGACATCGTCATCGGCACCCACAAGCTGTTGCAGGACGACGTGAAGATCAAGAACCTCGGCCTGGTAATCATCGACGAGGAGCACCGCTTCGGCGTACGCCAGAAGGAGCAGCTGAAGACCCTGCGCAGCGAGGTGGACATCCTCACCCTCACCGCCACACCCATTCCGCGCACCCTGAACATGGCCGTTTCCGGCATGCGCGACCTGTCGATCATCGCCACCCCGCCGGCCCGACGGCTGTCGGTGCGCACCTTCGTCATGGAGCAGAACAAGCCGGTGATCAAGGAGGCCCTGCTGCGCGAGCTGCTGCGCGGCGGCCAGGTCTACTACCTGCACAACGACGTGAAGACCATCGAGAAATGCGCCGCCGACCTGGCCGAACTGGTGCCCGAGGCGCGAATCGGCATCGGCCACGGACAGATGGGCGAACGCGACCTGGAACAGGTGATGAGCGACTTCTACCACAAGCGCTTCAACGTGCTGATCGCCTCGACCATCATCGAGACCGGCATCGACGTGCCGAGCGCCAACACCATCATCATCGAGCGCGCCGACAAGTTCGGCCTGGCCCAGCTGCACCAGCTGCGCGGCCGGGTCGGGCGCAGCCACCACCAGGCCTATGCCTACCTGCTGACCCCGCCGCGCAAGCAGATTACCCCGGACGCGGAAAAGCGCCTGGAGGCCATAGCCGCGACCCAGGACCTGGGGGCCGGCTTCGTCCTGGCCACCAATGACCTGGAAATCCGCGGTGCCGGCGAACTGCTGGGCGACGGCCAGAGCGGGCAGATCCAGGCGGTGGGCTTCACCCTCTATATGGAAATGCTGGAGCGGGCGGTGAAGGCCATCCGCAAGGGCGAGCAGCCGAACCTCGACCAGCCCCTGGGCGGCGGACCGGAGATCAACCTGCGGGTGCCGGCGCTGATTCCGGACGCCTACCTGCCGGATGTGCACACCCGGCTGATCCTCTACAAACGCATCGCCTCGGCGGTGGACGAGGACGGCCTGAAGGACCTGCAGGTGGAGATGATCGACCGCTTCGGCCTGCTGCCGGAACCGACCAAGAACCTGGTGCGCCTGACCCTGCTCAAGCTGCAGGCCGAACAGCTCGGGATCAAGAAGGTCGACGCCGGCCCCCAGGGTGGACGCCTCGAGTTTGCCCCCCAGACCCCGGTGGACCCGCTGACCCTGATCCGCCTGATCCAGAGCCAGCCCAGCCGCTACCGCTTCGAAGGCGCCACCCACTTCAAGTTCCAGGTGCCCATGGAGCGCGCGGAAGAACGCTTCAATACGGTGGAGGCCCTGTTCGAGCGCCTGCTGCCGAAAAACGCCTAGCCACCCTGGCCAGCCCCAGGGCCATTGCCTCATTCAGAAAAGGATCGATCCATGCGCACAGTTCGTCACCTTGCACTCGCCCTCC
>DATDTH010000489.1:0-2531 GCA_035290985.1 Pseudomonas sp.
ATGCTGTGGATGCAGGTGATGATGGCGAGCATGGCCACCTGGCCGGAGTTCAACCTCGACCTCTCACCGGAACTGGACCGCATCCTGCGTTGGGCCGGCCTGTTCCTGACCACTCCCATCGTCTTCTACTGCTGCGGCGACTTCTTCAAGGGCGCCCTGCGCGACCTGCGCACCCGTCACCTGACCATGGACGTCTCGGTTTCCCTGGCCATAGGCGGTGCCTATGGCGCTGGCATCTGGTCGACCCTGTTCGGTCGCGGCGAGCTGTATTTCGATGCGGTCGGTATGTTCGCCCTGTTCCTGCTGACCGGCCGCTACCTGGAGCGGCGCGCCCGGGAGCGCACGGCGGCGGCCACCGCGAACCTGGTCCAGTTGCTGCCGGCCTCCTGCCTGCGCCTCGACGACCAGGGCCAGGGCCAGCGCATCCTGCTCAAGGAACTGCGACTCGGCGACCGACTGCTGGTGCCGCCGGGCGCCCTGCTGCCGGCGGACGGACGGATTCTCCAGGGCCAGTCCAGCCTCGACGAATCCCTGCTGACCGGCGAATACCTGCCCCTGCCCCGGGGCGTGGGCGACCCCGTCACCGCCGGTACCCTGAATGTCGAGGGGCCGCTGACGATCGAGGTGCTGGCCCTGGGCGACGACACCCGCCTGTCCGCCATCGTCCGCCTGCTGGAACGCGCCCAGGCCGACAAGCCGCGCCTGGCCGAACTGGCCGACCGGGTCGCCCAATGGTTCCTGCTGGTCGTGCTGGCCGTTGCCGCCCTGGTCGGGCTGGTCTGGTGGCAGCTGGACCCCGACCGCGCCTTCTGGATAGTCCTCGCCCTGCTGGTCGCCACCTGCCCCTGCGCCCTGTCGCTGGCCACGCCGACCGCCCTTACCGCCGCCACCGGCAGCTTGCACAAACTCGGCCTGCTGCTGACCCGCGGCCATGTGCTCGACGGCCTGAACCAGATCGATACGGTGATCTTCGACAAGACCGGCACCCTCACCGAAGGCCGCCTGACCCTGCGCGAAATCCAACCCCTGGGCGCAAATTCGGCTGACCACTGCCTGGGCCTGGCCGCCGCCCTGGAAAATCGCTCCGAGCACCCCATTGCCCGCGCCTTTGGCCGTGCGCCCTGGGCTGCCGAACAAGTCGACAGCCACCCCGGTCTGGGTCTTGAAGGCGTGGTCAATGGCCAGCGCCTGCGCATCGGCCAACCGGCCTTCGTCGCAGCCATGAGTAACACACCGGCGCCGGCGATTCCCGGTGACCAGGGGCAGTGGTTATTGCTCGGCGACGAGCATGCCCCGCTCGCCTGGCTGGTACTCGATGACCGTTTGCGCAGCGATGCCCCAGCCCTGATCGATGCCTGCCGTGAGCGTGGCTGGCAGATCCTCCTGCTGTCCGGCGACAGCTCGCCGATGGTCGCCCAAGTGGCCGCCGAGCTTGGCATCAGTGACGCCCGCAGCGGCCTGACCCCAGCCGACAAGCTCGCCGCCTTGCAGCAACTGCACAACCAGGGGCGCCGGGTATTGATGCTCGGCGACGGGGTTAACGATGTGCCGGTACTGGCCGCCGCCGACATCAGCGTGGCCATGGGCTCGGCCACCGACCTGGCAAAAACCAGCGCCGATGCGGTCCTCCTGTCCAATCGCCTAGACAGTCTGGTGCAAGCCTTCGCCCTGGCCCGCCGCACACGCCGCATTATCGTCGAGAATCTGGCCTGGGCCTGCCTGTACAATGGCCTGATTCTGCCGTTTGCCGCACTCGGTTGGGTAACGCCGATCTGGGCCGCCCTGGGCATGTCGCTCAGCTCCCTGCTGGTGGTGCTCAACGCCCTGCGCCTGACCCGCACCCCGGCAGCGCCGCTCGCTCATTCCCCGGCACAAACGGCCTAAGCCCGCGCCGCACGAGGTTTCCATGCCCGCTCTCTACGTCATGATCCCCATCGCCATCGTCATCGTCGGCCTGGCCATCTGGCTGTTCTTCTGGGCCGTGGACAGCGGCCAGTACGACGACATGGACGGTCCCGCCCACAGCATTCTGTTCGATGACGAAGACCCCCAGCACCAGGCGGGTGTTGACGAAGCCGCCGGCAAGCGCCACGACCAGGATGCCCCGCGTGGCTGACCTGGCCCCACTGCTAATCTCCGCCCTGATCCTCGGCCTGCTCGGCGGTGGCCATTGCCTGGGCATGTGTGGCGGCCTGATGGGCGCCCTGACCCTGGCCATTCCACCCGAGCAACGCGGGCGCCGCCTGCAGTTACTGCTGGCCTACAACCTCGGACGCATCCTCAGCTATGCCACGGCCGGTTTGCTGTTTGGTCTGGCCGGCTGGGCGGTGGCCAGCAGCCCGGCAGCCATGCTCTTGCGCATCCCCGCCGGCCTGCTGCTGATCAGCATGGGCCTGTACCTGGGCGGCTGGTGGAGTGGCCTTACCCGCATCGAAGCCCTCGGCCGCGGCCTGTGGCGGCATATTCAGCCTGTGGCCAGTCGTTTGTTGCCCGTCTCCAGCCTGCCCCGCGCCCTGCTGCTGGGTGCCCTG
>DATDTH010000490.1:0-4242 GCA_035290985.1 Pseudomonas sp.
CACGGACTTTATCTGGGCTTAGGGCGCAAAACCACCCGCTGCCATCGATAGTTCACATAAATGCCAGTGATACGCCGACTTGACGTCGAGCACGCCGCCCGTCAGCCTCTGCCGCCAGGGTTATCGAGAAAGCCGTATGAACCGTAACGACCTGCGCCGCGTTGACCTCAATTTGCTGATCGTGTTCGAAACGCTGATGCACGAGCGCAGCGTCACCCGGGCGGCGGAAAAGCTCTTCCTCGGCCAACCCGCCATCAGCGCCGCCCTGGCCCGCTTGCGCAGCCTGTTCGACGACCCGCTGTTCGTGCGCACCGGCCGCAGCATGGAGCCCACTGCTCGGGCCCAGGAAATCTTCCACCTGCTGCAACCGGCCCTGGATTCGATTTCCACGGCCATCAGCAAGGCCCAGGCGTTCGACCCGGCCACCGCCCAGTCCGTGTTCCGCCTCGGTCTCTCGGACGATGTCGAATTCGCCCTGCTGCCGCCCTTGTTGCGGCGTATCCGCGCCGAAGCACCTGGCGTGGTGCTGGTCGTCAGGCGCGCCAACTACCTGCTGATCCCGGGCCTGTTGGCCTCGGGCGAAATCTCGGTGGGGGTCTGCTACACCGAGGAACTGCCGGCCAATGCCAAGCGCAAGACCCTCAGGCGCAGCAAACCCAAGCTCCTGCGCGCCGACTCGGTGCCGGGGCGCCTCAGCCTGCAGGATTACTGCGCCCGCCCCCATGCCCTGGTGTCCTTCGCCGGCGACCTGGGCGGCTTCATCGACGACGAATTGGCCAAGATCGGCAAGAGCCGCAAGGTGGTCCTGGCCGTGCCCCAGTTCAATGGCCTCGGTTCCCTGCTGGCCGGCACCGACCTGGTCGCCACCGTACCGGACTACGCCGCCGAGGCGCTGATCGCTGGCGGCGGGCTGCGCTCGGAGGAGCTGCCGATCCAGGCGCAATCCTTCGAGCTGTCCATGGCCTGGCGCGGCGCCCAGGACAACGACCCGGCCGAACGCTGGCTGCGCTCGCGCATCCAGATGTTTATTGGCGATCCGGACAGCCTCTGAAGAGGGTCGCCAAAGCGCCCTCTCAGGTTCGCCATATCCCCCCCCGCTCTCCGTCTGCAATGGCACGTGCACGTCGTTTTTTTGCAGGTTGAAATCGAGTAAAACTTTCTGGATCTCGCCCTTGTTGATGAATACCTTGCCCTTGTCATCAATGCTCACCAGGGTGACATACGCTGATGTGAGCCGGACAACCCGTTAACGCCGGAGCACGCCATCAGCCGCGCGGCTGACCAATTTTGTGTAACCAAGGAAGGGACTTCTCGCCATGAGTCAGACGAAAAAAACACTGTTGAAATTAGCCCGGGATCGACAACTTCCCCATCCGGCCATGCTGGCCGAGTTCAAGTTATCTAGCTGGCTTCAAGCCTATGAGTGTGTCAAAGACCAAAGCACCGAGGAGCGTGGGTTCCTCAATGGTGTGGCCTGGCTCAATGGCAACTTCCAGCGTGTGCAAGACACTCGCCGTCAATTCACCTTCAAGCGCGAGACTCCGCTGAGCCCGAACGAGCTGATCCAGGCGCACCTGGGCGCCGCCAATTACGCATTCTACCGGATGTCTGAGGAACAAATGGAGGCCATGGCCCGGCAGCCCGACGCGACGATGGAGCAGCACCTGTCCTTCAAGTCTTCCATGACCCAGGGAAATGTCAAAGTCGATCCCAATAGCCTGAACATGTACCGGTTAGACAGCCTTTGCGGGCCGTTCTGGGAACTCCTCAAGTACCGGGATAACATCGACCAAGTTTTTCCTGAGGATCGTCCACATCAACTGAACAAACTCACGTTCTTTGAGAACGAAACATCGATGGCCCAGCTGTTTTACAGTTTCTCACGCATCTGGCAGGACTTGCTCTACGGCGAAGCCCGGTTTCTCCCGCATCCCAAGGGTGTGGTCCTCGCCACCACCCTGGGCCCGCACTTGCTCAAGGCTGTCTCCGAATACCGCCGCAACCACCATAATGCGTTCAATGGAATGCAGATAACCCGAGACATGAGAAACCAGCGTTTCATCGCCGAGGCTCTGCTGGCCCGGGGCCAATATCTGCAATATCAGGCCACTAGCAGCGACTTGTCCTGCACTTCCTGGCAGGGGCTGTCAGAGGAGGCGAAGGCGTTGGCGCTCTATCATCGTGCGGCACCGCACTACATGATCGATCAACACCTGCATCCCATCCTAGATTCAGCGTCCAGCGACGCTAAAGACCTGACCATGCAACATCTTTTAAAGGTCTGGTTTCATCTGGCCGTTCTCGCGATCCAAGTCAAAAAGGACGCTCTGAGCAAGCCCACGCCAAGGCAGTGGAGCGAGCTACTGGCCTTTTCCCCGAGCATCAAGCTAGACGAACTAGTCGACCACCTAGGGCGCTGCACGGGCATGAACGCAGATGCCGTAACGACCATCATCGACATGCTCTCCTATGACGCCAGAAGCATTCAGGACGACCTGTGGAGCCAGCCCCTGCTGATCCTCGATGAGCATGTGTGTTTTCCGGTCAGCGCCTTGTTGACCGCCAGCATCAGCCGTAACTTCGATACCTGGTTGAACCGCGTCGACCCCAAGTCCAATCGCCGAGGCAAATTGTTCGAAAGCGACATCCTCGACGTCTTGCAAGAGTGCAGATCGAACAATTCCATCCTGGCGGAGCACCTCTCCTGGACGCCGGCGATGAAATTCAAATTCGAGCCAAAAAAGTTCGAAGAAATCGACCTGACATTTGCCTTTGGCAACCTGATCGTCGTCGCCGAACTTAGGAGCCGGCGTACGCCTATCACCCCGCTGGATTACCACAACGAGATATTCGACGATAACGGCATAGAATACAAAGCCGTTCAGGCCAGCAGAAAGGCCCAGCGGGTCCGCGAGAACTTGAAAGCGTTTTGCGCTACCTACTACCCGTCACTCGCCGAGCGCAATGATCTTACAGTGCTGCCCCTGGTGATCATCAATGGACAGTTCCATGCGGGCTACCCCTGCAATGGCGTGCCGGTGCTGGACACTCATTTACTCAAGCATTTCCTCAAAGACGCGGAAGCCCGATTCAACGGCAGCGTTGAGGAAAGCAACAGCCATATGTACAGCATTCCTCTATATGAATGCCTGGACGAGGCCGCCCGGGTATTTCCCGAATACGCCAGTTGCCCAATCCTGATCAGCTTTTACAACTCCCTGACCACAGAGGTCACTACAAAATACGATGTGCTCGGTAAAGAGTTTCCACCGATCTTCACTACCACCCTTGACATTGCCGAGGTCACTCCCGAACGCTACATGCAGGTCCTGGAAAAAATCGCCAATGGCAGGCTGCGGAAAAACTTCTGATACCCACCGCGGCGAAATCGGTCTCGGGAAAGGCTCAAGCAACGGCATCTTTGAGGTAATGGATCTGCAGTTCCTCAAGGCAATGAGATAGATGGCCGACATCGCTTTCACCATCCGCCCGCTCTCCAACACCGGATGTTTGGGAAGTCTGTTAGCACACCAATCAATGGAATTTCTCTTACCATCACAAGGCACAGCAACCGGGCTACCGCCCCCCTGGCACGGGTGACCAATCCCCATTTAGGATGGCCTCTACATCAGCGCAAGAGTTTCGCCGATTTTCAGCGTCACCCTGGGACTGAGGCTCGAGGGTAACGCACCCAAGGCAGTATCAGATGTAGCAAAATGCAATTAATTTGAAATCATATTGCGTCTACCTATACTCCTTCCAAACGCACGTGCGCAGCGGCTAAGGGATGGTCCAGATGCTTAAAAATTTCGCACTGTTGGTCGCTGTGGCCTCGCTGTCCGGCTGCTCTACCGACTCCTTGTTTGTTGGAACGTATACCCGCGTCGGTATCGACGCATCCCAGGACGGCGCGGGAGGGGGTGTCGGTGTGAAGAACGTCGCAATGACGATTGCACCGACAAAGCCAGGCGGCGAGGCCTATGACGTCCTCGGCACCACAGATGTCGATCTCGCATTTACGAATCTTGTCCTGTCAGAAATTGTCGCCACCGGCCAGGCTGCGGTGTGTGCAAGCGGAAAAAGTAAGGCGTCGGATCTAGTCACACAGGCAAACGCAGAACTCAAGTCACTTGGCCCTCTGGTCTTTGTGGCTGCTACATCATGGTCTCTCCTCGAAGTAAGTTTTGGCGAGGCTACTGGCCCTGGCATATCCTTCGAGGAGAGACCATGATGTAGCAGCCA
>DATDTH010000491.1:0-2623 GCA_035290985.1 Pseudomonas sp.
CCTTGCTGGCCCTCTTGCACGCGGCGATGGCTTCAGCACTGAAGTAGCGCGACTTAAGCTCTTCCAGTGTGCAATCGAACCAGTACGGCGTGGTGCTGCCTTTATCGTTCGGCGCGTTCCAGCCGTAGCGGCGGCCTTTTAGGCTGACGAAGCGTTCGGGCTTGTTGCTACCCGGCGGCATGCGTTCCTCGAGAAGGCCTTCGGCAAGCAGGATGCGATAGAGAATGCTGACCGATGTGCCGAGCTTGTAGTCGACCATCGCGCAGCTCCAGCGTCCCTGGTCGGTGGTCTGTTCGTCGAAGCCGACATCAGGCCGCCCTGGGGCGAGCTGATAGGAGAGTTTCTTGATGGCCCCGTAGGTGTCGCAGTGAAATTCACTACCCGGCCCGGCGGCGCACAGTAGGCGCTCGAGGGCGCTAAACAGACCCGTATGCTGAAAATCCCTGGCCAATGTGGCGCAGTCCAGTTCTTTCTCCAGGCAGAAGTCGATGGCCAGCCCGAACTCGTTGACCATGGCGAATAGGCGACTGAGTCTATTGTCAGGCTCCTGCCGGGCGAGGTAGTGAGTGAGGTAACCGTGAACAAGGCGCAACAGTGGCGAGGCCGGGTCGTAGATCAGGGTGTAGCCGACCCAGCGGTACGGCCCGATACCGCGCTTGAGGGCGTTGAGCTGGTAGATATTGCCGACCACTCTCCGTCCATCTGCCTGGTCGTCGCCGCATTCGGTTTCCAGATTGCTCCACGTCGCCAACCCACTGGTGACTAGCCCGTTGAGTAGGGTCAGCTGCTCGTCGATGCTGGCGCGGCGGCGCACACCGCATTCCTGAATGGTCAGCAGCAGGCGGTAGTGATGCTGGTCGGTACCACGCACGGGATTGAACCCGGTGCGCGGACAACTGGCCAGCAGTTCGCTCAGGTCCAGGGTGGCGGCGGCCCAACTGGCCGGCGCATCGATCAGGCTGGCACCCAACCCGTCGAGTACGAAGCGGAAGAATGCCTGCATCTCGTCGTAGCAGGTATGCCATTCGGGATCGAGCAGCAGGGTCAGTTCGCTATGATGCGCTTTGCGTACCAGCAGCGGCGCTGGCGACAATGCCCATAGCAGGGGCACATCCGCTGCGAAACTGGCGGGATCATCGGCGCGGTGGCCGTCGAAGCGGCAGGCTAGGCGTGGGTTGGCGGCGGCAAGTTCTGTGGCCAGCCGATCGCCGTCGTCATAGCGGCGAATGCTGTCTAATAGCTGGCAGGCCTGTTGGGCGAGCGCTTCCTCTGCGATGTAAAACGTAGACTTCATGTCGTAACCGATAGGCCATGGGAATAGATGGGGCTGCAACGCGACAGCTCTGCACAGAAAATAACCCGGTCAGTACACAAAAGGCACTTCCTTCCAGTGCAATTGTGCGGAGGTTCCGTTTGCCAGTTGGCGATCCCACCTGTCGCCATGGGATGAGGGCCGTCTTTGTCCGTCTTGAGGCTTTGGCGCAGCGCTGGGTTTCGCCGGACAGCGGCTCTACGCCAGCCTACGAATTCACAGAAGCGCTTCGATTGGACGCCCGGGCATGTGAGGGGAAGTCTGGGCAGGATCTGCATTTGCGAATCCCCTCACTCCCGATAGAACACCTGCACGAGGTGATAGCCGAACTGGCTCTTGATCGGGCCGTGCACCTCGCGCAGGGTTTTCTTGAAGATCACCTGGTCGATGACCTTGACCATCTGCCCGGGGCGCACCTCGCCCAGGTCGCCGCCGCGTTTGCCGGACGGGCAGGTCGAGTGTTTCTTTGCCAGCACATCGAAGGCTTCGCCCGCAGCGATGCGCTTCTTCAGCGCGCTCGCTTCTGCTTCGGTTTTCACCAGGATGTGCCGGGCCATCGCTTTTGCCATGACGGAGTCCTTATTTTGCTCAGAAGTCTATTGTGCCAGTATTCGTGCCGACAGCAGAATGGCGCCAATTCAACGACTTGCGAATCGCCGTGGGTTTTGGCGAATCTTGTCCTACCGTATTAACTCGATCTCGTGGAAACGCCGCCCATGGACCTCAATCCCCTGCTGAAAATCCTGTCCGCCCAGGACGGCTCGGACCTCTACCTGTCCACCGGCGCGCCGCCCTGCGCCAAGTTTAACGGCGTACTCAAGCCCCTGGCCGCCGAGCCGCTGAAATCCGGCGAGATCGCGGCCATCGCCGATTCGATCATGGATTCGGCGCAGCGGATCGAGTTCGAGCGTGAACTGGAAATGAACCTGGCGATTTCTCTGGCCGGCATCGGGCGTTTTCGCATCAATATCTTCAAGCAGCGCAACGAGGTGTCCATAGTCGCGCGCAACATCAAGATGGAGATTCCCAAGTTCGAGGACCTGAACCTGCCCGAGGTGCTGCTCAAGACGGTGATGGAGAAGCGTGGTCTGGTGCTGTTCGTCGGCGGTACCGGCTCGGGCAAGTCCACCTCCCTGGCGGCACTGATCGATTACCGCAACCGCAACAGCGGCGGGCATATCATCACCATCGAGGACCCGGTGGAATACGTCCACCCCCACAAGAACTGCCTGATCACCCAGCGCGAGGTCGGCGTGGACACCGACTCCTGGGAGGCGGCGCTCAAGAACACCCTGCGCCAGGCGCCCGACG
>DATDTH010000492.1:0-6219 GCA_035290985.1 Pseudomonas sp.
GAAATGCTCAGCGGCCTGAACAGCTACCGGGGCAGCAACTACACCCAGACCGTGCTCAACCACCTGCAGATGGCCATCCCGCCTCTGCCGGCCAGCCTGAGTACCTATCGAGCCCTGCTCGACCGGATGCTGGCGAAGGACCCTGGCCAGCGCTTCGCCAATTGCCGGGAATTGCTGGACGCACTGGACGAGCTGCAGGACCAGGCGCTGGAGCAAACCCGGGTGAGCCCCGCCTTCAAGCGCAGCCCACCGGCCACGCGGACGGCGGCGCCTTCAAGCCCCTGGAAACCGCTGCTGGCCGCCCTCGGGCTGGTGTTGCTGAGTGGCCTGCTGCTGGCCGCGGGCTTCGAAATTCGTTCGCGCCTGCAGGTGGCCGATTACCTGGATCGAGCCGAGCAGCGCCTGGCCGCGGGCCAGCTGATCGAGCCGGCCCAGGACAGCGCCGAGTATTTCTACCGTCAGGCCCTGGCGCTGGACGGCGGCAACCTGGCGGCCGAACAGGGCCTGCAGCGGGTGCTGGCGGCGCGCATCGACCAGCACCTGGCCCGAGCCGAGCAGGCCATTGCCGACGAACGCCTGCTGGCCCCGGCCCAGGACAGCGCCCTGTTCCATTTCAGTGAGGTGTTGCGCCTGGCGCCGGACAATCAAGCGGCGATGGACGGCCTGCAACGCCTGGTCGACATCCAGATTCGCCTGGCCCAGGGCGCCCATGCCCGCCAGGACTACCCCCAGGGACTGGCCTATATCCAGCAAGGCCTGACGCTGGCGCCGGACAACGAAAGGCTGCGCCTGCTGCTGCTCGAGAACGAACGCGGCCTGCGCGCCGCCAGCTCCGGCAGCCGCAAACGCTCGAACAACCCGCTGAAACGCATCTGGAACAACCTCCTAAACTAACGGCTTGTTCAGCCGGGCAAAGCTCATCGACAGGACACCCAGGACCATGTTGAAACTGCAATTCAAGGACCACCGTCAGGCGCCGATCTGGTTGGCCGATGAACGTTTCACCATCGGCCAGCACGCCAAGAACAGCCTGAGCCTGGCGGACAGCGGCATCAGCCCCTTCCATGCCGAGATTCGCCAGGAGCAGGGTCATTACTACCTCAGCGACTGCGGCAGCGAAGCCGGCACCTTCGTCAATGGCGAACGCGTCGGCGGCCGTTACCAGATTCGCGCCAACGATTGTCTGCGCCTGGGACCGATCGAGTTCGAACTGCTCAACCCCAGCAAGACCTCACAACGCGCGGAAGTGACGCAGAAATGGTTCCTGCAGGTGATCAAGGGCGAACATGAAGGCAAGAAGTTTCCAGTGACCAGCTCGCTGACCTTCGGCCGCTCGGTCAAGTGCGAACTCTGTTTCGGTGACCTGGAACTGTCGCGCCGACATTGCGAATTCTTCCTCGTCGAGGACAGCCTGGAGGTCAAGGACCTGGGCTCGGCCAATGGCGTGTATGTCAATCGCGAAAAAGTCGCCACGGCCGTGCTCCAGGCCGGCGATCAGTTGCAGATGGGCGCGGTGCTGCTGCTGGTGATAGGGCCCAAGGTAACGCTGCAGCAGGAGCGGGAAGAAGACGCCACGGTCTTCAGGCCGGCCCTGGTCCTGCCCTCGCGGCCCAAGGCGAACAACGGCGACGGTCCCGCCGCCAGACCGAGCCCACCCGCCATGCCGAAGCAGGATGAGCCTGCACCGACTCGTAGGCCCCTGCTGGCGGTCCTGGGCGCCGTGGCGGTGACCGTCTCAGCCCTGGTCCTCTGGTTTATCAACACCTAGGCATTGCGGGCCGCGGGCATCGGCCTCAGCGCAGAACGGGGTCAAACTTGATCCGCCGTCCCAACGCCAGGGCCAGGACAAACAAACCCAGCACTATACCGAACGTCAGCTTGGCCAGACCTGCCAGGCGCTCGCTGTCCAGGGGGACGAAGAACACCAGCGCACCCATAAGCGAGGCCAGGATCAGCAGGTAGAGTGCGGGTTTGGACATGGCGTGCTCCTTTGACGTGCGGCTTGCGTAAGCGGTTCAGCACCGATGGCTGAGGGATGCGTTCAGAAGATCCAACGTTGGCTGGCTTCCAGCGGCTGCGGGTCGAGCCCGGTGGCCCGGCCCTCGTCATTCAGGGTCACCCAGGGCCCCTGGGTCTCTGCGGCGGAGACCAGGCCTGGGGCCATGGCGAGGGGCCGATAGACTGGCTGAACCTGGACTTGAGTGGCCTGAGTGGCCTGGAGAACGGGCGGTGTGGCGGCCCAAGTACCGGAGACGACAACGGCCGCGGTACTCAAGAGGTTCAAGAGGGTATTCATCGTGCGTCTCCATCGCTGGTTCAGGTTAGGTATCTACCTAATGTTGAAACAGCAGGAGCAGGCGGCGTGCCAACCTCAAAGTTAAAAAATATTTATAATAATCAATTAGTTGAAAACGTATCAGCGCCCCGGAAAGTGCAGATTGCACGACGCCTGTTTTCTCGTCATTGCATTATGCACGACCATACACTGGAACAGGCGCTAGAGCGCCGGGCTAAGGGATTCGACCTAGACGGCCGTAAAAGCGCTTTGGGTCAGTCCGTAGGCTGGCGAAACCCAGCGCCTTAGGCGTCGGCGGAGCCGCCCTCGGGCGGGGCCAGTGGCAGGCGGACACGGACCCGCGCCCCGGCCCATGAAAAGGCGTGGTCCGCAGCCCGAGTCCCAGGTACGCTGCAGCGCTGCGGCACCGGGTCGCGAGGCCGGGCCGGACACTGGCATTCACCTATCCACAGGTTCGAGATCCGCGCCATGCATGACCTGCCCCACGCACGCCCAGGCAATAGTCCCAAGAGCATTCTGGTGGTCGAGGATGATCAGGTGGTGCGCATGCTCACGGTCGAGGTGCTCGAAGAACTGGGTTATCGGGTGTTCGAGGCCGAGGACGCTCCCCAGGCCCTGGCCATTCTCGAACGCGACCAGCCCCTGGACCTGCTGATGACCGACATCAGCCTGCCCGGCATCAGCGGACGCCAGTTGATGACCCTGGCGCGCCGACTGCGCCCACAGTTGCCGGTACTGTTCGCCAGCGGCTATGCCGAGGCCGACTACCCGGACGAAGGGCCCCAGGCCGAGGTCGCCGCCTCGACCGCGCAGGTGGCGAGCCTGAGCAAACCCTTCTCCCTCGAGTCGCTCCGAACCACGGTGCAACGGCTGCTCGAGCAGCCCTGACAGATTCTGCTCAACGGGCTGTGTTCAACGCGCCTTGTTCTGGGCGTTGAGTACGAACAGGCGCGCCGCTGTCTCGGCGTCCGGTTCGCCATCGAAACGTGACGGCCGATAGTGCAGCTGGAAGGCGGCCAGCACCTGGCGGGTGGTCACATCCAGCTCACCGGTCAGCGGGGCCGCGTAGCCCAGCTCGCGTAATTGCTGCTGGAACCAGAACGGATCCGGCAGGCTGTCGGCGAAGACAGCCTGCTGCCGCTCGACCGCCTGGGCGGCGGGCCAGACGCCCAGCCCAGCCTCGGCCAGGCGCTGCCAGGGAAACAGCGGGCCCGGGTCGAGCTTGCGCAGCGGGGCAATGTCGCTGTGGCCGATGATGCGCTCGGGCGTCAGCCCGTGGCGTCGGAGCATGTCCTTGAGCAGCACGATCAGCGCCTCGATCTGCGCTGGCGCATAGGGGTGCCAGACCCGCCCGCCCGGGGTTTCGGTAAAGCCCGGATGGACCAGTTCGATGCCGATCGAGCTGGCGTTCAACCAGGTCCGTCCCTGCCATTCACTTTCGCCGGCATGCCAGGCCCGCCGGTTCTCGTCCACCAGGCGGTAGACAGTGGCTGGCGCTTCACCAATCAGGTAATGGCTGCTGACCTCGCCATGGGTCAGCAGGGCCAGAGAGTGTGGCAGATCGGCCGAGGTGTAGTGCAGCACTATGTACTGTACCCGGCTGTCATGGTTGACCGAGCTGTACCGGGTGTCCAGGGGCGGGCCGCCAGCGCAACCAGCCAGCAGCACCGACAGGACCCAGGCGAGAAGGCGGCTGTTCATGGGCGGATGTGCAGGATGCTCTGCAGGTTATCCAGCAGCATGTCGACGCTGAGCATGATCAGCAGCATGCCGGTCAGGCGCTCCACCGCGGTCAGCCCGCGCGGACCGAGAAAGCGTTGCAAAAAGGAGGCCTGCAGCAGGATGAAGGCCGTCGCCGCCCAGGCCAGCCCGACCGCCAGGTAAAGCTCCCAGAGCGGGCCTTCGTGGGTATTGCGCAGGGTCATCAGCACCGCCAGGGCCGAGGGGCCCGCCACCGCCGGCGTGGCCAGCGGCACCAGCATGGGTTCGCCATCGGGCAGGTCGCCAAGCACGCCCTGGGGGGTCGGAAAGATCAGACGCATGGCGATCACGAACAGGATGATGCCGCCGGCAATAGCCGTGGCCTCGCGGGACAGGCCCAGCCCACTGAGCACCTTGTCGCCGAAGGTGAGAAACGCCATCAGCAGCACCAGGGCGAACAGCAATTCGCGTACGGCCACGCGCAGGCGCCGCTCGGGAGCGACGCTTTTCAGCGCCGCCAGAAAGATCGCGATATTGCCGAAGGGATCGGTGACCAGAAAGATCAGCACGGCGATGCCGAAGATATCCATGCAGAACTCCTAAAAGCCGTCAGTCTAGTGAACCGCGGCGTCCCTGTCTGTCGGCCAAGCGTCAGCCGTCGCCGTAACCGGGACAGGCCCCCGGCCAGGTCACCCGGACGCCGCGCCAGGCGCCCCGCGAACCGAGGACGCTACCTTCTGGCGGACAAGGTCTTCTATCTCCTCCCATTATCGGCGTATCTTGACAGGATACCAACGCAGGATCGCCGAGGCCCCCATGCACCCTCAGTTGCTCTGGTTCAAACAGGATTTGCGCCTGGACGACCACCCCGCCCTCCAGGCCGCCGTACAGGCCGAACGGCTCTTGCCGGTCTTCGTGCTCGATCCGGCGCAGTTGCAGATCGGCCCCTTCGGCGCCCGGCGCCTGGGGGTGCACCGCGCGCGCTTTCTCCTGGAAAGCCTGGCCGCCCTCGACGGCGCCCTGCGTCAACGCGGCTCGCACCTGTTGGTGCTGCGCGGCAAGGCGGAACAGATCATTCCCCAACTGGTGGCCCAGTTCGATCTGCGGGAAGTGCTGACCCTGGAAGAAATCGCCCCGGAAGAACGGGCGGAACTGGCCAGGGTCCGCGCCGCCCTCGGGGCCGTGCCCCTGCGCGAGCTGAGCGGTAATGGCCTGTTGCGCCGGGAAGACCTGCCCGGCACGGTCGAGGAACTGCCCCAGGTCTTTAGCCAGTTTCGCGAAGTGATCGAACAACGCCTGCTGGTGTTCCAGCCGCGACCGGCACCGTCCCAACTGCCCCCCTTGCCCGAGGCCGCCCTGGCGCTGCTGGAGCCCTTGCCCAACCTGTCTCAACTGGGCCTGGGCGATTGCCTGAGCGTACCCGACAGCGCCTTTCCCTTCTCCGGTGGCGAGTCCGCGGCCCAGGGCCGCCTGCGCCATTACCTATGGGACAGCCAGGCCGTGCGCCAATACCAGGACACGCGCAATGGCCTGATCGGCAGCGAATACTCGTCCAAGTTCTCGCCCTGGCTGGCCAATGGCTGCCTGTCGCCACGACGCACCGTGGCCGAACTGCGCCGCCATGAGGCCCAATACGGCCAGAACGCATCGACCCATTGCCTGTGGGTCGAACTGCTCTGGCGCGAATTCTTCCGCTGGACCCTGGTGCGCCATGGCAGCGCCCTGTTCAAGGCCGGCGGGCTGAAAGCCACCGCCCGGGCACCGAAGTCGCTGGATCAGCGTTTCACCCAGTGGTGCCAGGGACGCACCGGCATGCCCCTGGTCGATGCCAATATGCGCGAGCTGGCCGCCACCGGCTTCATGTCCAATCGCGGCCGGCAGGTGGTGGCCAGCTACCTGGTCAACGACCTGCAACAGGACTGGCGCCATGGCGCCGCCTGGTTCGAAGAGCATCTGTTGGATTACGACCCGGCGAGCAACTGGGGCAACTGGGCCTACCTGGCGGGCGTCGCCAGCGACCCGCGGCGCAGCCGGGCATTCAACGCCCTGCGCCAGGCCCGTCAGTACGACCCGGACGCCAGCTACGTCAGCCTCTGGTTGCCGGAGCTGCGCGCGGTGCCGCAGCACCTGCGGCATACCCCCTTCCTGCTCTCGCAGCTGCAACTGGACGCCCTGCATTACCCGCTGCTCGAGCAGATCCCAGAGGCCTGGCAGCCCTATCT
>DATDTH010000493.1:0-2363 GCA_035290985.1 Pseudomonas sp.
AATGGGCTGAGCCTGCAGGACTTCGACTACTACGAGATCCACGAGGCCTTTGCCGCCCAGGTGCTCTGCACCCTCAAGGCCTGGGAAGACCCCGAGTACTGCAAGACCCGCCTGGGCTTGGACGCGCCGCTGGGCAGCATCGATCGCAGCAAGATGAACGTCAAGGGCAGCTCCCTGGCCGCCGGCCACCCCTTCGCCGCCACGGGCGGGCGGATAGTCGCCAACCTGGCCAAGCTGCTGGCCGTGGCGGAAAAGGGCCGCGGGCTGATCTCCATCTGCGCGGCGGGCGGGCAGGGCGTCACGGCGATTATCGAGCGCTAAGCCTTATCGACCTGGCCGAGGCGACGCGGGGTTTGTAGCCCCATATACGGATAAGCGCAGTGCAATCCGGGGCAGCCGTAGGATGGGTTGAGCGCAGCGATACCCATCGCACAGGCCTCGGCGACGTGCGCTACGGTTCGGCCAGCAGGCCGTTGAAAAACGTAGGCGAGGCAGTCTGTAGCCCAATGGATAAGCGCAGCGCAATCCGGGGCCTCTCAGCGCTGGCCGTTGACCGGAGTGCGCAGGTTCGCCGGCGCGCGGTCGTTGAACGGGCTGGACAGGATCAGCGAGGTCTTGCTGGTGCCGTAGACGGAAATCCGGTTGATCAGGGCCTGCAGCTCGGGCATCGAGGCCACGGCGGCCTGCACGATCAGGCAGGCCTCGCCTGTGACCAGGTGGCAACGGCTGAGTTCCGGCATGGCCGCCAGGGCTTCGAGTGCGGCGCTCTGGGACTTGTGCTCGGCGATGCTCAACTCGATCAGGCATTCGATGGGCAGGCCGACCTTCGCCAGGTCGACCTGGGCCTGGTAGCCGCGGATCACCCCGTTGCTTTCCAGCTTGGCGACCCGCTCGGCGACGGCGGGCGGCGAGAGGTTGACGCGCCGTGCCAGTTCGGCGAACGACAGGCGGCCGTCCTCGATCAGGGCGCTGAGAATAAGGCGGTCGTACCTGTCCATGTCGTACTCGCGAGGCAGTGCTGTTGAAACGACGGTCTGTCCTAGGAATTTCCGTCGATTGTTAGGCGTCGTGGCGGGATAACCATTAGGCCCATCTTAATCGGATGGGGCCGCCGCCCTAAACTGGGGCGACCATTATCCTGCCGAGCCCCGTCCATGTCAGCGCGTTTTCCTGTTGTTTTGCTCGGCGCCTTCGCGGCGCTCTACCTGATCTGGGGCTCGACCTATCTGGCGATCCGCATCGGCGTGGAATCCTGGCCGCCGCTGCTGATGGCCGGCATCCGCTTCCTGGTCGCCGGCGGCCTGATGTACGCCTGGCTGCGCTGGCGCGGCGTGCCGGCGCCGACCAGGCAGCAGTGGCTGGCCTCGGCCAAGATCGGCTTTCTGCTGCTGGCCTGCGGCAATGGTGGCGTCACTGTGGCCGAGCATTGGGGCGTGGCATCGGGCGTGGCGGCCCTGGTGGTGGCCGGCGTGCCGCTGTTCACCCTGGTGTTCGGGCTGTTCTGGGGGCTGCGCAATACCAAGCTGGAGTGGGCCGGCATCGTGCTCGGCCTGCTGGGCATCGGCCTGCTCAACCTGGGCTCCAACCTGCAGGCCAGCCCTGCCGGCGCGGCGCTGATCCTGTTCGCCACGGCCGCCTGGTCCTTCGGCTCGGTCTGGGGCAAGTCATTGCCGCTGCCGCCCGGGCCCATGGCCAGCGCGACCGAGATGCTGGCGGGCGGGGCGGTGTTGCTGGTCGGCAGCCTGGTTTCGGGCGAGCGCATGAGTCAGTGGCCGACCGCCGCCGGCTGGGGTGCCCTGGCCTACCTGGTGCTGTTCGGCTCGATCATCGCCTTCAGTTCCTACCTCTACCTGCTCAAGCATGTGCGACCGGCGGCGGCCACCAGCTATGCCTATGTCAATCCGGTGGTGGCGGTGTTGCTCGGTATACTGTTCGCCGGCGAGCAGGTCGGTACCGAGGAGTGGCTGGCGATGGCGGTGATCATCAGTGCCGTGGTGCTGATCGGTTTGCCCCAGTGGCGCCAGGCGGAGAAACCGGAGGCCTTGCAGATCGCCAAGACATAGGGCACGCGGCCCTGGTACGGGTTGCACCTGGCCAGTATTTACTGGCCATTTGAGGCATCGTTCTGATTTCAATGGTCGCCATCTGCTGGGCGCCGTGGGCCGATTGCCGTATAACGTGCAGCAGCAGCGTATTTGGCCACACAGGACCCTCGATAAAAGCTGATGAAGACTCCTAAACGAATTGAGCCGCTGATCGAAGACGGTCTGGTCGATGAAGTGCTGCGCCCGCTGATGAGCGGCAAGGAAGCGGCGGTCTATGTGGTGCGTTGCGGTGAGGAGCTGCGCTGCGCCAAGGTCTAC
>DATDTH010000494.1:0-2924 GCA_035290985.1 Pseudomonas sp.
TGCTCTGGCACCGCCTCAAGGAGCTGGTCTAGCAGGCTGCTGAAAAACTACCTGCGTTGCCCCTCTCAAGGAAAAATATGGGGCGTTAAAAACAGGTTCGGACGAACGAAGTGAGAACGCCTGCAAGGCGGCCCGAAGGGCGAGCGGAGCGAGTAATGCTCATTTACACCTCGTAAACTCGCGTGCGAGCCCAGTGCGCTTCCTCACCTGTTTTTGTGGGGCCGCCTAGGTCGGGGGCGCCTAGCCTTGTCTCGGCTGCCTCGCCTACGTTTTTCAACGGCCTGATCAGGGGTTATTTCAGGCTCACCCGGGAAAAGTCCTGGCGGCCGAAGGGGCTGGCCGAATAGCCCTGCACTTCGCGGCGGATCAGGGTCGTGGCGGTGGGGTGGGCCAGGGGCAGCCAGAGGGCCTGCTGCTGGATCAGCCGTTGCGCCTCGCGGTACAGCTTGCTACGTTCGGCCTGCTCGGGGGTGGCCTTGCCGGCGGTGATCAACTGGTCCAGGGTCTTGTCGCAATAACGGGCGAAGTTGGTCCCGGACTGCACGGCGGCGCAGGAAAACTGCGGGGTGAGGAAGTTGTCCGGGTCGCCGTTGTCGCCGGCCCAGCCCATGAACAGCAGGTCGTGCTCGCCGGCCTTGGCCCGGCGGATCAGTTCGCCCCACTCGATCACCCGAATCTGCGCGCGGATGCCGACCTTGGCCAGGTCGGCCTGCAGCAGTTGCGCGCCCAGGCTGGGGTTGGGGTTGAGCAGGCTGCCGGCGGGACGGGTCCAGATAGTGGTGTCGAAGCCGTCCTTGAGGCCGGCTTCGGCCAGCAGCGCGCGGGCCCGGTCGGGGTCGTGGGGGTAGCCGGGCAGCTCGGCGGCATAACCCCAGGTGCTGGGCGGGTAAGGGCCCGCGGCGGCCTGCGCGCCGTCTTCGAACACTGCCTTGAGGTAGTTGGCCTTGTCGAAGGCCAGGTTGATGGCCTGGCGCACCTGGGGTTGGTCCAGCGGCGGATGCTGACTGTTGAGGGCGACGAAGGCGGTCATAAAGGCCGCGGTGCCGACCGCCTCGAGTGCGGGGTCGTCCAGGGCGGCGCGCACGTCCAGGGGCTTGGGCGACAGGGCGATCTGGCATTCGCCCCGGCGGAGTTTCTGCAGGCGCACATTGGCGTCGGGGGTGATGGCGAAGACCAGTTGCTCGATGGCCAGCTTGCCGGCGAAGTAGTCCGGGTTGGCGCTGTAGCGCACCGCGGCGTCCTTCTGGAAGCGCTTGAAGACGAAAGGGCCTGTGCCGACGGGTTGGGCGTTGAGTGCCTCCGGGGTGCCGGCGGCGAGCAACTGAGCTGCGTATTCGGCCGAATAGATGGAGGCGAAGCCCATGCTCAGGCTGGCAAGAAAGGTCGAGTCGGGGCGGCTCAGGGTCATGCGCACCGTCAGCGGGTCCGGTGCCTCGAGGGTGGCGATCAGGCTGGGCCACTGCATCGACTGGGCGTGGGGGAAGCCGCTTTGGGCGATCTTGTGCCAGGGTTGCGCCGGATCGAGCATGCGCCGGAAGCTGAACAGGACATCCTCGGCATTCAGCTCACGGCTGGGGCTGAAATACTCGGTGCGATGGAATTTCACGCCCTGGCGCAGTTGAAAGCTGTAGGTCAGGCCATCGGCGGACACCTCCCAGTGCCGGGCCAGGCTCGGACGCAGGCTGGCGCTGGCCGCGTCGAACTCGACCAGGCGGTTCATCAGCACGTCGGCCGAGGCATTGGTGGTGGTCAGCGAGTTGTACTGCACCACATCGAAGCCTTCGGGGCTGGCTTCGGTGCAGACGCTGAGCGTGGCGGCCTGGGCGAGCAAGGGCGCGAATAAAAGCGGTAAGGCAGCGAAGCGCATGGCAGACTCCTGGTGCGATATGGCGATCCCTGCTCGGGTGCGCGCGGTTGGACCTACCCTAGACCATGGGGTCGGCCAGGACAATCCGCGGCGAGCGACGAGCGGTCGGCTGGCCGTACGGCCTGCCGGGCGTGTGCCGGGCGCCGTCGGCCAAGGCCGCGTGTTGCGATAATAGATGGCGATCCTTGTTGTACCTGGGTCTTTCTGGTATAAAGCAGCGCTCTTTTCTAGGGGCCCGGTTCCTTCGCTGGTAGGTGTAGCCGGTAAGACCCTGACGAAACGCGGCGCCCAGCGCCGAATAACAGAGATTAAGCGGCCAACCCATGCCGGGTTGGGCATGTGGTTTTAGAGGGCTGAGGTATGTCGAGAGTCTGTCAAGTTACCGGTAAGGGTCCGGTAACCGGGAATAACATTTCCCACGCCAACAACAAAACCCGTCGTCGTTTCCTGCCGAACCTGCAGCATCACCGCTTCTGGGTCGAGTCCGAGAAGCGCTTCGTGCGTCTGCGCCTGACCGCCAAGGGCATGCGCATCATCGACAAGCGCGGCATCGATGTGGTGCTGGCTGATATCCGCAAACGCGGCATCAAGGTTTAAGGAGCAAGTCATGCGTGAATTAATCCGTTTGGTGTCGAGCGCCGGTACTGGCCACTTCTACACCACCGACAAGAACAAGCGCACCACCCCGGACAAAATCGAAATCAAGAAATTCGATCCGGTTGTGCGTCAGCACGTGATCTACAAGGAAGCCAAGATCAAGTAATTGATCCGCGCCTTGCCGAAAAAACCCGCCTCACGGCGGGTTTTTTTTGCCCGAATTTCAAGGGTGGCCAAGGGCGTGCGGTTGTTCGATGGACGTTGGGGTTCGTCAAAAAAACGGCTCTACGCCCGCCCCCTGTTACCGGCATAAAAAAGCCCGCGGAACGCGGGCTAAAGGGTGATGCAGGAAATCGGGCAGTCAGCTCGGCGTTTGCTCGAACATCACATAGACCTTGCGGCAGGGCTCCAGCACTTCCCAGGTACCGGAGAAGCCGGCCGGGATCACGAAGCGGTCGCC
>DATDTH010000495.1:0-4167 GCA_035290985.1 Pseudomonas sp.
AGCCTGGCCGGACCGTTCGGCCTGGCCAAGGATGCGGATCAGGCCCGCGCCCAGTTGAGCGACACCCTGGGCAAGCTGGGCACCACCCTCTACTACGCCACCGACGTGCGGATCGACGCGCCCCAGGCGCTGTTCGTGCCCAATTCCCAGCTCAAGGCCCTGCGCCGCGAGGCGATCGAGGCCCTGACCGCGGCACGCCTGGCCGGCCACCCGCGTGGCAGCCGCAAGGCGGTCAGCGTCCCGCCACCGGTCTACCCCGAAGCGCACCTGACCTTTCTGGCCAATGTGTACAACGCCAAGGCCCGCGCCTTCTATCAGCGCTATGGCGTGCAGCTGATCGACGCCGCCTACGAGGCCCACGAGGAAAAGGGCGAAGTGCCGGTGATGATCACCAAGCACTGCCTGCGCTTCTCCTTCAACCTGTGCCCCAAGCAGGCCAAGGGCGTGCAAGGCGTACGCACCCGGGCCGCGCCCATGCAGCTGGTGCACCAGGATGAAGTGCTGACCCTGAAGTTCGACTGCAAGCCCTGCGAGATGCACATCATCGGCAAGGTGAAGGGCCATATCCTCAACCTGCCGCAACCGGGCAGCGCGGCCAGCATGGTCGGCTACATCAGCCCGGAAGACCTGGTCAAAACCATCAAGAGAAAACCCTCGAGTCAGCGCTGACCCTCAGAGTCCGCTACCGTCCGGCGAAACGCAGCTCCGTAGGGTGCGCTCAGCGCACCGAAACAGAGCTGCTTTCGACGATCAAGCATCACCGCCCCCTCGGTGCGCACGGCGCACCCTACCAAAGCGTTTTGGCGAAGCCTGCGGTACGAAAGCTGGGCCTTGCGCGGCAACCGGCCAATTGGTCAAAAAACACTCAGCCGCCTGTAACGCGCGGCAGTGCTGGGCTGGCGCCGAGGCCCCACAGCTTATCCACAGCTCGCTGCACAGCCAGTGTGTGCAATTTTTTGCTAAGTGATTGAAACCGCTTAAAAAACGACCTGACCGCGGCAGGCGGCGGCGCGGCTGGGCTGGCGCCGTCTCTGTACAGCTTATCCACAGGACCATCCACGGCGTCTGGGGGTAAGTTCTGCCATCGCCTGTGCATGGCCCATGGACAAACGCGAGCTCAATCCAGTTCTTCATCCTCGCGGATCAGGATGCAGGCCCGGCCGTTCTCATCCTCGCTGCAGTCGTAGACATAGAACATCACGACTTCGCCCAAGCCTTGCATGCAGGCCACATAGTCGCCGGCCTCGGGCACGAAGAAGCCGGCGCTGGCGGGCTTGGCCTCGCACTCGATAAAGGCGGTCATGAACGACTCGGGGTCGGCGTCCTCGAAGAACTCCTCGCGTTCGCGGGCATCCCAGTCCTGAGGCGCCTGGAACACGCCGGTGAACAGAATCCGCGCATCGCCGAGGTCCTTTTCTTCGGCCTCGGGGTCACGCTCATCCGGTCGATAGACCGTGCAGTCCTGGGACTCTGCATGGGTCAGAATGGCCTGGCGGGCAGCCAGGCGTTTTTGAGGGTCAATCTGGGGCACGTCAATCTCCGCGGTCAGGGTGCGCTGGGGCAAAGCCCATTGTTGCAGGCAGCCAGGCCTGGTGGCCAGAACCCTCTCCGACGAAAAACCTCCTGACATCGGCCTGTTGGCAGCTCAGGCCTTGTTGGCAAGCATCAATTTCTCGATCAATTGCTCCACACCGCGGACCTGCGCAATGGCAAAGAAGCCCTGCGACCTGATCTGCTGGTCACCATCGCTGTCACGATACGATTCCTTGCGCAGAACCAGATCGCCCGACCCATCCGGGTGCTCGGTGCGCTCGGTCTCGCAAAGGCTATCTACCGGGTAGGATTTTACCTTGATGGTTTTTACACCCTCAATCGCAATGGCCCGCCGCGTGGTAATCGCGTAGATGGTCGAGTGTGCCTGGCGCCGCACCCAGAAGGGCGCCCCCATGCCACCCAGACCGATAAGCAGGAAGGGCAGGCCAAATAGCGGGAACAGGCTCTCACCGTCATCGAAACGCGGCATTTCAAAACCTGAGGCCCCCATGATCCAGTACACCGAGAAGGCGGTCCAAGGCACGAAAAAGAACCAGAGTTTGAACGCGGACCTCATCAAACGGCCGGGGATGGGTTGCCCGGCCCAGACCAAGGACTCGCCGGCTTTCAGTTCGGCTTGCAAGCGCGGCAGCAGGTGTTGCGGCAGATCGATCATTCCCGGCACAGGACCTCCACATACGCTGACTGAACAAGGGCAAGGCGCCAGCCGAAGCAAGCGATCAGACGCTACTTATTTGCCACTGCCTTGTCCATTCATTGCGTCAGCCTGCACAGGCACTGCCGTCGGCTGGCCACGAACCGGAGCCGGACAGCTCGGCCTTGCGCCGCATCCCTCACGGCGGCTGGCTAGACCTCATCTGTCCACTCGTACTGCATCTGCCGGGCCGTCGCGCGCGCCGCCTCGGCGCCCAACAGGCGCGCGACCAGGTGCAGGCTCATGGCAATCCCGGCCGAGATGCCCGCCGAGGTGAGGATCGAGCCGAGGTCGACGTAAGGCACCGACTCGATGACGTCCAGATCCGGGTACTGCGCCCGCAGGTCGGGGATATCCTCCCAGTGGGTGGTCACCCTCCGCCCCTCGATCAGCCCCGTCTCGGCCAGGATAAAGGCCCCGGTGCACACCGAGGCCGTCACGGCGGCCCGGGCCGAAGTCCGGCGCACCCAGGCCAGGGTGGCGGGATCCTGCAGCGGCTGGGTCACCACGCCGCCTGGCACGAGCAGCAGGTCGCAGGGCGACTCATCGGCAAAGCCGGCATCGGGCATCACCCGCAGGCCATGCCGCACGGTGAGCAGGGACGGCTCGGCGGCGAGGGTCCGCACACGAAACGCCGGGTGCGGCAGCAGTCGATCCCGTTTGGCCACCCGGGCGGCCACCGAGAAGACTTCGTAGGGGCCGGCGAAATCGAGGATCTCGACCTCCGGGAACAACAGGATGCCGACCTCCAGCGTCCGCTGCTGAATCTGCGCCGCCAGGACCTCTGCGTTGGTTTCGCTCATATGTCGCACTCCCGCTCACTGTTGGTCCATGGATGATCGCGCCTTCAGCCTTCCGGCTAAAGGACAACGAACCCACAGATATGGCCAATAGCGAATGGGCGCCAGCCACTGCGCCAACCCGGAGGTCACCGGAAGACGTATAGCCAAAGGCTTACACGACGACACTGCAACTGGCTCTATTGCCACCTGTCTAAGCGCACTAACATAAGCCCCATGACTGAAGCGCAGGAAGCGCTCAGGCAGACCAAGCCAGGATGGCAATTCGACAAGGATGTCGAGTACGGTCAGCAGGAACCCGCTTCGGCGGGTTTTTTCATGTCCGCAGAAAAGCCAGGGAGCTTGCCCAGCCAGCCATGACCTTGCGGGCTACTGAGCCCGATCGGCCACTATCCGCCCATCCACCAACTCGATGCTGCGCCCACAACCGGCTGCCAGGCGCGGGTCGTGGGTCACCACCAGCACCGCGCAGCCGAATTGCTGGTTGATGCGGCGAAACAGTTCGAACACCGTGTCCGCCGTGCGGGTGTCCAGGTTGCCAGTCGGCTCGTCGGCCAACAGCAGGGCCGGGCGAGTCACCAGGGCCCGGGCGATGGCGACCCGCTGCTGCTGGCCACCGGAAATCTGCGTGGGCCTGTGCTCGGCGAACCCCGCGAGCCCGACCTCGGCCAGCAGCTCGAGGGCCAGGGCGCGCTGCTCGGCCGAGGGTTTGCCGTGGCTGATCATCAGCGGCATCAGCACGTTGTCCAGCACGCTGAAGGCCGGAATCAGGTGATGGAACTGGAACACGAAGCCGATCGCCTGGTTGCGCAGGCGGGTGCGCGCGCCGTCGTCCATCTCCCGGGTCGGCCGACCCAGCAGGTAGAGTTCGCCGGCGGTGGGCGTGTCGAGCAGGCCGATGACATTCAGCAGCGTGCTCTTGCCCGAGCCGGACGGGCCTATCAGGGCGGTAAGCTCGCCGCGATCCAGGCGCAGGTCGATGCCATGCAGCACCTCGGTTTCCAACGGCGTGCCCAGGTGGTAAGCCTTGCACACCCCGGCCAGGCGCAGCACCTCGTTCGTGTCGCGTTCAGACATAACGGATCGCCACCGCAGGGTCGTAATGGGCGGCCCGGCGGG
>DATDTH010000496.1:0-3110 GCA_035290985.1 Pseudomonas sp.
GGCGCCGTGCTCGGCTGGTCGATTCCGTTGCTGACCCTGGGCTTCGGTGTGGTCGGTGCCCTGGCCGCGCGCAGCCTGCACCTGCTGCTGGCCAACTTGGTGCTGGTCTCGGTAGGCACCCTGCTTGCCGGGATCGCCCTGGGCACGCCCCAGGCCCTCTCGGCCGCCTTGTTCTATCTGGTGCACAGCACCTGGGTGGCCGGTGGGCTGTTCCTGCTGGCCGACCTGATTGCCCGTCAGCGCGGGGTGAAACAGGCGGAGCTGGTGCAGGGGCCGGCCCTGCAGAATCCCCATCTGCTGGGCGGGCTGTTCTTTCTCGGAGCCATGGCCGTGGCCGGGTTGCCGCCGCTGTCCGGCTTTATCGGCAAGCTCCTGCTGCTGCGCGCGGTCGAGCCGGGGCTGCAGATGCTGCTGCTCTGGCCGGTGCTGCTGGTGGGCAGCCTGGGTTGCCTGATCGCCCTCAGCCGCGCCGGCAGCACCTTGTTTTGGCGTGTGGGCTTGAGCCAGCTGGACAGCGCGGAACTGGACCTGGGGCGCCTGCTGGCCTGCATCGGGCTGCTGGCGCTCAGTCCGCTGCTGGTGGTGCTGGCCGCGCCGGTGCTGGACTACCTGAACGCCACGGCGGCGCAACTGCTCGACCTGCAGGTCTATCGGCAGCTGGTACTGCCCGGAGCCGCGCCATGACGCCCCGTCGGCTGTTGCCGCAACCCCTGCTCAGCCTGAGCCTGCTGGTGGTCTGGCTGTTGCTGGTGAACGATTTCGGCGCCGGCCAGTGGCTGCTCGGCGCCGTGCTCGGCTGGTCGATTCCGTTGCTGACCCAGGTGTTCTGGGTCAAGCCGCCGCGCATCCACAAGCCCTTGACCCTCGGCCTGCTGCTGGTCCGTGTGCTGGGCGACATCCTTGTCGCCAACCTGCAGGTGGCCAAGCTGATTCTCGGGCCCAGCGTGCGCCTACGACCGGCCTTTATCGAGATCCCCCTGGCGCTGGACGACGAGCTGGCCCTGACCCTGCTGGCGAGCATCATTTCGCTGACGCCGGGCACGGTCTCCGCCGACCTCAGCGACGACCGCAAGACCCTGCTGGTGCATGGCCTGGACGTGGGCGACGAAGCGGCCCTGGTGCTGGAAATCAAGCGCCGTTACGAAGCGCCGTTGCTGGAGGTGTTCCCATGCTCGCCTACGTGATTCCGCTGTGCCTGGCCATTATGGGCCTGGCCCTGGTGCTGACCCTGGCGCGGCTGATCAAGGGGCCGGACCTGCCCGACCGCATCCTGGCCCTGGATACCCTGTATATCAATGTGATCGCCCTGTTGATGCTGTTCGGCATCCAGACGGGCTCGGATCTGTATTTCGAAGCGGCGCTGCTGATCGCCCTGATGGGTTTTATCGGCACCGTGGCGGTGACCAAGTACCTGCTGCGCGGCGACATCATCGAATAGGGAGTGGCTTATGGACTATCTGATCGAAGGCCTGGTGGCCCTGTTTCTGCTGCTGGGCAGCCTGTTCGCCCTGGTCGGCGCCATTGGCCTGTACCGCCTGCCGGATTTCTTCATGCGCCTGCACGGCCCGACCAAGGCGACCACCCTGGGGGTCGGCGGCATGGTGATCGCCTCGCTGATCTATTTCGGCAGCCGGGGCGAGGGGCTCAGCCTGCATGAGCTGCTGATCACCCTGTTCCTGTTCATCACCGCGCCGGTCAGCGCCCATATGCTGGCCAAGGCGGCCATGCAGCAGAAGGTGCGGGTGAGCCAGCAGACCCGCGGTAAACCCTGGGACCAGTAGCCAGGCTGTTGAAAAACGAGCTGCGTTGCCCTCTTAAGATGAAACGGGGGCGTTAAAAACAGGCTCGGGCGCACAGTTTGGTGGCCTGACTGTATCTGTCCCCAGGCCATTGGGCGCTCTACACTCGAGCCTTTGGTCGGAGGCGAGATGGACGAGCGGGGCAGGGGAGGGGCAGTGATCTGCCTGGTGGTGGCCATGGCGTTGTGGGGCAGCTCCTTTATCGCCCTGAAACTGGCGTTCGCCGAGCTGCCGCCGCTCTGGGTGATCTTCGGCCGCATGGCCCTGGGCAGCCTGGTCTTCCTGCTCGCCTGGCGCTGGCGCGGGCGGCTCGAGTACCGCGCCGGCGACTGGAAATACCTGCTCGGCCTGGCCGTCTGCGAGCCTTGCCTGTATTTCGTCTTCGAGGCCCTGGCGCTGCAGCACACCAGCGCCTCCCAGGCCGGGATGATCACCGCGCTGTTGCCCTTGCTGGTGGCGGTGGGTGCCTTCGTGGTGCTGGGCGAGCGCACCACGCGGACCACCCTGGCCGGTTTCGCCCTGGCGGTGGTCGGCGCCATCTGGCTGGGGCTGGCCGGCGAGGCCGACACCCATGCCCCCGCGCCCCTGCTGGGCAACTTCTACGAATTCCTGGCGATGCTCTGCGCCACCGGCTACACCCTGCTGCTCAAGCACCTCTCGACCCGTTACTCGGCGTTCTTGCTCACGGCCATGCAGGCCCTGGTCGGCAGCCTGTTCTTCCTGCCGCTGGCGGCCGCGACCGCGCCGCTGCCAAGCACGGTCAGTGCCCTGGGCCTGGCCGCGGTGGTCTACCTGGGCGTGGTGGTCACGGTCGGCGCCTATGGCCTCTACAATTACGGCGTCAGCCGGATGCCGGCCAGCCAGGCGTCCGGCTTCGTCAACCTGCTGCCGGTCTTCACCCTGATTTTTGCCGCGGTGCTGCTGGGCGAACGCCTGAATGCCATGCAACTGCTGGCGGCGGTCCTGGTATTCGTCGGCGTGGGCCTCAGCCAGTGGCGCAGCGCCCCGCCGGTGCCGGCCGGTGTTCTCGATTAGGAGTGGCAGTATGAGCGATGCACGGCAGTGGACACGGGAAGCGATCCGCATCATCGAAGCGGATTTCCAGCGCAGCGCCGATACCCATTTGATCCCCCTGGCGTTGCCTGGCCTGCCGGGGGTCGAGCTGTATTTCAAGGACGAGTCCAGCCATCCCACCGGCAGCCTCAAGCACCGCCTGGCCCGCTCGCTGTTCCTCTATGCCCTGTGCAACGGCCGGCTGAAACCGGGGGCGCCGGTGATCGAGGCGTCCAGCGGTTCCACGGCGATTTCCGA
>DATDTH010000497.1:0-15217 GCA_035290985.1 Pseudomonas sp.
AGCGGGGCCAGGGGCGCGCGGACGCTGCTGGCGGGCTTGAACGGCGTGAAGAGATCGCCTGTTTCCTGTTCCAGCGACATGATCTCTTCGTTATGCAATTGCCGGCGGATCTCGTCGGCACCGATCTCGCGTTCCACTTCCTGCTTGATCGCATTGAAACTGCGTTTCAAGCGGCCGATCCACAGGCCCGCGGTACGCGCCGCGCCGGGCAGGCGCTCGGGACCGAGCACCAGCAGGGCGATCAGACCGATCAGCAGCAATTCACCGAAGCTGATTCCGAACATCAGTCTTTCCTGGCCGGCTCTTCGACTTTCTGCGCCTGCACGTCGATGGTCTGCGCCTGGTTGAGGTTCTGCGCCGGCGGCTGTTCGGCGGCTTTCTCCTCTTCCTCGGTGTTCATGGCCTTGCGAAAGCCCTTGATCGATTCGCCGATATCGCTGCCCAGGCCCTTGAGCTTCTTGGTGCCGAAGACCAGTACGACGACGATCAGGATGACGATCCAGTGTTTCCAGTCAAAAATACCCATGGAACTCTCCTTCAAAGAAAATCGGTTAGGCCGAAGGCGCGCGTGCGGCCTTCTCGACATGGCCGGACAAGCCGAAGCGGCGGTCCAGTTCATCCAGTACTGCCTGGGGATGCTGGCCGAGGGCGGCGAGCATGATCAGGCTGTGAAACCAGAGGTCGGCGGTTTCGTAGATCAGGTCGCTGCAGTCGCCGCTGAGGGCGGCGTCCTTGGCGGCGAGTATGGTTTCCACCGACTCCTCGCCGACCTTTTCCAGAATCTTGTTCAGGCCCTTGTGGTACAGGCTGGCCACGTACGAGCTGTCCGGCGCCGCGCCTTTGCGGGCCTCCAGTACCTCGGCCAAACGGGTCAGGGTGTCATTCATGGCGGTGTTCCGGGTGGTAGATGGCATGCGGGTCTTTCAACACGGCGTCGACTGTCTTCCAGGCGCCGTCCTCGAATACCCGATAGAAGCAACTTTCGCGCCCGGTATGGCAGGCGATGCCACCGAGCTGTTCGACTTGCAGCACTATGACGTCGGCGTCGCAGTCCAGGCGCAGCTCATGCAGGCGCTGCACATGGCCGGATTCCTCGCCCTTGCGCCAGAGTTTGCCACGGGAGCGTGACCAATAGATGGCGCGTTGCTCGGCGGCGGTCAGGGCCAGGGCCTCGCGATTCATCCAGGCCATCATCAGCACGCGGCCGGTCTTGTGGTCCTGGGCGATCGCGGGGACCAGGCCGTCGGCGTTCCAGTTGATGTCGTCCAGCCAGTCGTTCATTCGGTGTCCGCTGTAGCTTGGGTCGGGGCGACCTCGGGTCGCCTGGGTCAGGGAGCGAATGGATTCGCCCCTTCTCGGACGTTCTAGTGTGCCAGTCGAGGGCACTGCTGGCTATCGGCGCACGACCAGGTAGAGGCCGCTGGCGACCATGATCCAGGCCGGCCAGGCGGCGATGGCCTCGAGTGTGACGATGGATGCACCAAAACCGACCCCGCCGGCCAGCAGTGCCGCCCCAATCAGGCGCAGTGCCGTGTTTCCCTGGCGCTCGAAGCGGGGTGCCTGTGGATCCTGGGCATGGGGCTGGGACAGGCGTTCGAGCAGGTCGCGGGTCATCTGGGCCAGGTGCGGCACCTGCTCGACCTGGGTCTGCAGGTTGTGCAGCAGGCTTTTCGGGCTGATGCGTTCGCGCATCCAGCGCTCCAGGAAGGGCTGGGCGGTGGCCCAGAGGTCCAGGTCGGGGTAGAGCTGGCGGCCCAGGCCTTCGATATTCAGCAGGGTCTTCTGCAGGAGCACCAGTTGCGGCTGGATTTCCATATTGAAGCGCCGGGCGGTCTGGAACAGGCGCATCAGCAGCAGGCCGAAGGAGATGTCCTTGAGTGGTCGCTCGAAGATCGGTTCGCAGACGGTGCGAATCGCCGCCTCGAAGTCGTTGACCTTGGTCTGTGCCGGCACCCAGCCGGAGTCGATGTGCAGTTGCGCGACCTTGCGGTAGTCACGCTTGAAGAAGGCCACCAGGTTACGCGCCAGGTAGTCCTGGTCCTCCGGGGTCAGGCTGCCGATGATGCCGCAGTCGATCGCGATGTATTGCGGATTCCAGGGCGTGCGGGTGCTGACGAAGATATTGCCGGGGTGCATGTCCGCGTGGAAGAAGCTGTGGGTGAAGACCTGGGTGAAGAAGATTTCCACGCCGCGTTCGGCCAGCGCTTTCATGTCGGTGCGCTGATCGGCCAGGGTGGCCAGGTCGGTGACCTGGACGCCGTAGATGCGCTCCATCACCAGCACCTTTGGCCGGCACCAGTCCCAGTACACCTGGGGCACGTAGAGCAGTGGCGAGCCTTCGAAGTTGCGCCGCAGCTGGCTGGCGTTGGCCGCCTCGCGCAGCAGGTCGAGTTCGTCGTAGATGGTTTTTTCGTAGTCGCAGACCACCTCGACGGGGTGCAGGCGACGGGCCTCGCTCGAGCTGTATTCGGCCAGCTTGGCCAGCAGGAACAGCCAGGCCAGGTCCTGGCGGATGATCGGCTTGAGGCCGGGGCGAATGACCTTGACCACCACCTCCTCGCCGCTTTTCAGCTGCGCGGCATGCACCTGGGCGACCGAGGCGGAGGCCAGGGGCTGGGTGTCGAAACGGGCGAAGACCTCGCCGACCGTGGCGCCCAGTTGCTCCTCGATCAGCGCCACCGCGTGCAGCGGGTCGAAGGGTGGGACCTGATCCTGCAGCTTGGCCAGTTCGTCGGCCACGTCGTCCGGCAGCAGGTCGCGGCGGGTGGAGAGCAGCTGGCCGAACTTGATGAAGATCGGCCCCAGGTCCTCCAGGGCCAGGCGCAGCCGCTCGCCGCGGCTCAGCGCCAAGGTCTTGCGCGGCAGCCAGCGCCAGGGCAGGGCCGGCTTCAGGGCGCGCAGCCACCAGGGCAGCGGCAGGTCGAACAGCAGGTCATCGAGGCGGTAACGGATGACCACCCGTTGAATGCGAAACAGGCGACGAAGGGCGAGCAACTTCATGCATTACCGCTAGGTTTGGGTGGGGCGACGAGGCGCTCGAGGCGCGCGTCGAGGCGGTCGAGGGCGAGCTTGAGCGCGTCCAGTTCGGCGAAACGGGCCTCGGCTTCACGCTGCCCGACCAGGGCGCGCGACTCTTCGCTGAGGAAGTCGGCCAGGTCCAGGCGCAGGCTGTCGAGGCTCTGGCGGGTCCAGCGCGCGCGGCTGCGCAGGTGGGCGCCGAACAGCTGGCTGGCGACCGGGCCGAGCCAGCGCGACAGCTCGTATTCCCAGTCCAGTTCCAGGTCCTGAAGGATCGCGGCCAGGTCGAGGAGGATGGCGCTGTCGCCTTCCAGTTCGACTTCCGGGCCGTGCAGCGTGGCGCTCTTATCCGCGCCGCTGGCCAGGCGCAGCAGGCTGGCAGCCGGCGCGCGCAGACGGCAGTCGGCCTCGGCTTCCCACTGGCTGGCCAGGCGCAGGCCATCCTCGCCGGGCAGCACGAACAACTGCAGGGCCGGTGCCGGGCACTCCACGGCTATCACCTTGCCGCTTAGGCGCGCCAGGCGCGGCAAGGCGGTAGCGTCCAGGCGCAGGACCCGGTTGATGCCCAGTTCCACGCCGGCCAACAGGGCCTGGGTCAGCATCAGGGCTTGATGCCGCGGTGCAGGGCGACAATGCCACCGGTCATGTTGTGGTAGGTCGTACGTTCGAAACCGGCCTCGACCATCATCGCCTTGAGGGTTTCCTGATCCGGGTGCATGCGGATCGACTCGGCGAGGTAGCGGTAGCTCTCGGCATCATTGGTGATCAGCTTGCCCATCATCGGCAGCAGGTTGAACGAGTAGGTGTCGTAGATCTTGGAGAGCAGACCGTTGGTGGGCTTGGAGAATTCCAGCACCAGCAGGCGACCTCCGGGCTTGAGCACCCGCAGCATGGAGCGCAGGGCGTCTTCCTTGTGGGTGACGTTGCGCAGACCAAAGGCGATGGTGACGCAGTCGAAGTGGTTGTCCGGGAACGGCAGCTTTTCCGCGTCGGCCTGGACGAACTTGACGTTACCGGCCACGCCCAGGTCCAGCAGGCGGTCGCGACCGACTTTCAGCATCGAGGCGTTGATGTCGGCCAGCACCACCTCGCCGGTCGGACCGACCAGGCGGGCGAACTTCTTGGTCAGGTCGCCGGTGCCGCCGGCGATATCCAGCACCCGGTTACCGGTGCGGACCCCCGACAGCTCGATGGTGAAACGTTTCCATAGGCGGTGTACGCCGACGGACATCAGGTCATTCATCAGGTCGTACTTGGCGGCCACGGAATGGAAAACCTCGGCCACTTTGTCGGCTTTCTGGCTTTCCGGCACGCTTTTGTAGCCGAAATGGGTGGTCGGTTCGGCATCACTGCCTTTGCGCGGATCGTTCATATCGCTGTCACCAGAAGAAAGTGCCGGCCATTCTAATCCCGGTGAGCGGCTTTGTCTTGGCAAGGCGCCGCGGGTGGCTCGAGCAGGCTGTTATAGTGGCCGGACACCAGGATCATCCGGAGCCGCCCCATGGCCAGAATTACCGTTGAACGTCCCCACAGCCTCGGTCGCGAGGCCGCGCGGGCCAAAGCCGAGCAACTGGCCGAGCGCCTGGCCAGGCAATACGAATTGCGCCATCACTGGGAGGGCGATGCCCTGGTCTTCAAGCGCAAGGGCGCGGACGGGCGGATCGAGGTCGGGCAGGACCGGGTGCGCGTCGAACTCAACCTGGGGCTGCTGCTCTCGGCTCTGAGCGGCACCATCAAGCGTGAAATCGAAAAGGGCCTGGACGACTCATTGCAGGCCTGAGCATTTTCGTAAGCCGGAATATTTTTCAGGTCTGAGCATTTTTCTGTGTCACTTAGTATGTGGATTCTAATTTTCCTCGTTACCTTGGCCGCAAGCCTGCACCCTGTGGGCGTTTCCTCAACCTGCACCATGTGAGGTACACCATGTCTAAAGTAGCCGCTGTCAAAGTTAAAAATGCAGTTGAGCACGAAAGCAAAACCAAGCTCCTGAGCGAAGTCAAACACTACGGTCGGCAAATCTGGCTGGCCGGCCTGGGCGTCTATTTCAAGGCCGGCCAAGAAGGCGTCGGCTACCTGAAAGAACTGGTCAAGACCGGTGAAGGCGTCGAGAAAAAAGGCAAGGCGCTGGTCGCCGAGCAGGTCGAAGCAGCCAGCGAAGAGCTGGACAGCGTCAAGAGCAACCTGAGCACCGTCAAGGGTAAGGTGGAGCTGCAGATCGACAAGATCGAGCAGGCCTTCGACAACCGGGTCGCACGCGGCCTGAACCGGATCGGCATTCCCTCGCGTCAGGATGTGGATGCGCTCTCTGCTAAGCTGGATGTGCTGAACGCGATGCTCGAACGTGTCGCCAAGACTCAATAAGGAGAACGGAATGGCTGGTAAAAAGAAAGTCGAGAAAGAAAGCAGTTCCTGGATCGGCGAAGTGGAAAAATACTCTCGTCAAATCTGGCTGGCCGGTTTGGGCGCCTATTCGAAGATCAGCAAAGACGGCAACAAGCTGTTCGATAACCTGGTCCAGGACGGCGAAAAGGCTGAGACCCTGGTCAAGGGCGAAGTCGACAAGCAGGTCGATGCGGTGAAATCCTCTGCCCAGACGGCCAAATCCAAGGTCGAGGAAGTCAAGGATATGGCCTTGGGCAAGTGGAGCGAGCTGGAAGAGGCTTTCGACAAGCGTCTGAACAGCGCGATTTCCCGCCTAGGCGTGCCCAGCCGAAATGAAGTCAAGGAACTGCACGGCAAGGTGGAAGCCTTGACCAAGCAGCTCGAGAAGTTGACCGGTATCTCGGCCAGCTCGGTCAAGCCGGCAGCCAAAGCGGCCAAGCCAGCCGCCAAGCCAGCCGCCAAGGCTGCGGCTTCCGCCGCCAAGGCCGCGGTAAAACCCGCTGCCAAGGCCGTGGAAAAAGTGGCGGCCAAGCCTGCGGTGAAAGCCGCGGCAAGCGCCAAGCCGGCGCGCAAGCCCGCGGCGCCGAAACCGGCCGCGGCCAAGCCCAAGGCGCCTGAGGCCGCTCCGGCTGCCGCTGCCGCTCCGGCTCCGACTGCTGCTCCGGCCGCTGTCAGCCAGTCCTGAGTTTCTCTGGACTGCAAACGCCCGGCTCAATGCCGGGCGTTTTCATTTGTGCCCCGGGCATTCGATCGCAGTGACATTCAACGGGTGGGCGCTCAAGGGTTGGGCAATGGCGCTTCCTGTTGTTCCAGGTAGCGTTGAGCGAGCTGTTCGGCGGTCTGCCGCGCCTCGCTGGCAAGGTGGGGAGTTACCAGCATCATGACCTGGAAGACCACCAGGCGGACTTCACCCCGGCTGCCCAGGATGCGCTGGTAGTCGAGGGAGAACAGCAGGGTCAGGGTGATCTGCTCGACCAGCAGTCCCAGCGCCTGGGTATTGCTGACCAGGTACTGGTCGGTCTTGAGCCGGGCCAATAGCGTCGCCAGGGTGCGTTTCAGGGCGTTCAGCCAGTGGCGGATGCCTCGCGCGAGCTTAGGCAGGCGTCCCGACAGGTTGGACAGATCCTGGAACAGGAAACGGTAGTGGGCCAGGCGCTCGACTATCAGGTGCAGAAACAGCCAATAATCTTCCATCTCCAGTTGGGCTTCGCCTGGCGGGTCGAGCAGGGGCGCCAGTTCGCCCTGGAAGCGCTCGAACAGCTCCAGCACCAGCGGCTCCTTGCCGTGGAAGTGGTAGTAGAGGTTGCCCGGGCTTATACCCAGTTCGTTGGCGATTTCGAGGGTGGAAACATTGGGCTCGCCCTTCTGATTGAACAGTATCAGGGCGCATTCGAGGATCCGGTCGCGGGTTTTCATGGGCTCTTCTTGTTCGGGCGCGCAGAGTCGGGCGTTGGCTGGCCGGGCGAAACCCGGCCGGCCCTGTCACCGGTTAACGTTCGAGCACATAGCTGCCCGGCGCGGCTTCGATGGGCGGATAATGCAGGCTGCCGAGATCCTGCGGCGCGTCACCCAGCTCTCCTGAGCGCTCCTGCAGCCAACTGTTCCAGAGTATCCACCAACTGCCTTTGACCTGGGTGGTCTGACCATACCAGGCTTGCGGATCCGCGCCGAGTTCATCGTTCATGAAGTAATTGGCCTTGGGGTTGCTGGGCGGGTTGAGGATGGCCTGGACATGCCCGCTGTTGGAGAGGATGAAGCGACGATCGCCACCGAGCAGCAGGGTCGAACGATAGACCGACTCCCAGGGCGTGATGTGATCGTTGACTCCGGCCACGCTGAAACTGTCCACCGTGACCTTGCGCATGTCGATGGGCAGGCCGCCGATCTTCAGGGCGCCGGGACGAAGCAACGGATTGTGCTTGAAGAACTCCAGCAGGTCGGCATGGAAGGCGGCCGGCAGGCGGGTACTGTCGTTATTCCAGTAGAGGATATCGAAGGCCGGCGGCTCCTTGCCGAGCAGGTAGTTGTTGATCCAGTAATTCCAGATCAGGTCGTTCGGTCGCAGCCAGGCAAACACCCTGGCCATGTCACTGCCCTTGAGCACCCCCTGCTGATGAGAGCGTTGCTTGGCGAAGTCCAGGGTCTTTTCGCCGGCGAACAGGGCGATGGGGATGTCGATCCGGCTGTCCAGCAGGCTGACGAAGTAGCTGGCGCTGGCGATCTTGCGCAGTTGCCGCTTGGCTTGCAGATAGCCTTGCAGGGCGGCTATGGTCAGGCCGCCGGAGCAGACCCCGATCAGGTTGGCGTCCTTGCTGCCGGTGATCGCCAGGCACACATCCAGGGCTTCCTCGAGGGCCTGGACGTAGGTGGACAGGTCCCATTCGCTGTGACGGGCATCGGGGTTACGCCAGCTGACGATGAAGACCTGCAGGTTGTTCTTCAGGGCGTACTGGACGTAGCTCTTCTCCGGACTCAGGTCGAAGACATAGAACTTGTTGATCTGCGGCGGCACGATGAACAGGGGGCGGCTGTAGTTTTTTTCGCCCTGGGGGTGGTACTGGATCAGCTCCAGTACTTCGTTGCGGAACACCACGGCGCCGGGTGTGGCGGCCAGGTTGCGGCCGATTTCGAAAGCCTGTTTGTTCACCTGGCTGGGCATGCCACCGTTATGCAGCAGGTCATCCAGCAGGTGGCCGACGCCCTTGAGCAGGCTGCCGCCGCCGCTGGTGAGCAGTTCCTTGAGCGCCAGTGGGTTGAGCGGATGGTTGGAGGGGGCCAGGGCGTCGCTGATCAGTGCGGCGATAAAGCGCGCCCGCTCGCGATCGTCGCTGTTCAGGTCGCTGTCGTCGATCCAGGCATTCAATTCCTTCTGCCAGGCCTGGTACGCCTGGAGGCTGCGACGGTAGAAGGGATTCAGGGTCCAGGCCGGATCGTTGAAGCGGGGGTCGGGTCCCGGCTGTTCCCTCGCGCTGCCAAGCAGGATGCGGCCCAGTTTGCTGCCCAGGGCCAGTGCGTGCTTGGCGCTGTGCACCGGGCGGCGAACGCCATGCCGGCCGAGGATGCGTAGGGTGGAAAGGAAGTCTCGACCGCGAATGCTGGCGGGTGGGCCGTATGCGGTGACCGTGGTTGCAGGTGCGGGCAATGAGCCCGACGCTGGTTTATCTCGCATGGGGTAAACACTCCTTTGTCTAACCGTCATGATTTTCAAGCAAGCAGCGAGGCTTGTACTCAGGCACGCTGGACAAACCGTCCAGACCGCCGTGCGCATGAGAACTTGTTACACCAGGCCTTTTATTGGGTCAAGGATTTATGCGGTCGCCGCGGGTCGTCAATGACCACGCAGCGGGGTGGGTGAGGGGTGCATCACGGCACGCTGCCGTTCTTCCTGGAGGAACTTCATGATGATGGGGGCGACCGCCTCGGCCCGGGTGATCAGGAACAGGTGGCCGTCATCGATGACGTGCAGTTCGGAGTTGGGGATGCGCCAGGCCAGCATGCGCATGTTCACCAGGGGGATCAGCGGATCATCGTCACCGGCCAGTACCAGGGTCGGTTGATGGATCTTGTGCAGCCAGTGGATGCTGGTCCAGCCCAGTCCGGCGAACAGTTGCCAGTAGTAGCCGACCTTGCCGGAAGAGCGCACCTTGCTGGCATGGGCCATGGCCAGGTTCGGGTCGCGGCGGAAGGCGCCACCATAGATGTCCGGTGCGATCTGCACGCCATAGGACGGCTGGATGTAGCGCCGCGGGCTGGCCATCAGCCAGAGGACCTTGGGCTTGCCCGGGATCATTACCGCGCCGGCCGAGGTGGCCGCGAGGACTAGCTTCTTGCAGCGTTCGGGGTAGTCATGGGCAAATTGCTGCGCCAGGGCGCCGCCCCAGGACACGCCAATCGCATTGACCTGGCCGTAGTTCAGGTAATCGAGCATGCGTGCCGCCAGCTTGGCCAGCCCGGGAAAACGGTAAGGCCGGCTGGGTGTGGACGAACCACCCACGCCCGGCACGTCGAAGGCGATCACTTCCTGGTCCGGGTCGAGGGCCTGGACGAAGGGGAAGACCAGTTCCAGGTTGGCGCCTATGCCATTGAAGATCAGCAGCGGCGTCAGGTGCTCCTTGCCCGGGCGAACGGCGGTACGGATGGTCTGGCCGTCCAGGTCGATGGTGCGAAAAACAAAAGGTAACGGCATACGCAAAGCCCTATGGGTTGGATCGCTGGAAAAAGCCTTCTAGCGGGCTGTTGAAAAGCGACCTGAGTTGCCTCAGCTACATTTTTCAACGGCCTGCTACCGCTTTCCCAGAATGACGAAGCCGCACTCCCGCGCAGACTTCGCGTTGTCGCCGCAGCAAGCTGCAGCGACGTACGGCACATCCGGGTGCCGCGTATAGCAATTGCCAGGAAGTTAAACCCTTATTTCCTTGGCTGTACGCCGTGACGCAACCGCTTAACGCTCGTGAACATAGGTGCCGGGCGACGCTTCGGCGGCCGGGTAGGCCTTGTTGCCGAGGGTCGTTGGGGCTTTTTTCAATTTGCCTGATCGCTCGGCTTGCCAGGCTTGCCAATGCAGCCACCAGGAATCGGCCTGCTTGGTGGCGTCCTGTTGCCAGGTCTTGGGGCTGGCCGGCAGCTTGTCGTTGGTCATGAAACGCGCCTTGGGATTGCCGGGCGGGTTGAGAATGCTTTGGATATGCCCGCTGTTGGACAGCACGAACTCGATCTTGCCGCCAAACAGCAACGCCGACCTGTAGCAGGACTCCCAGGGCGTGATGTGATCGTTGGTGCCGGCTAGGCTGAAGAGGTCGCAGGTGACCTTTTTCAGGTCGATCGGCGTGCCGCAGACCTCCATGGCGTTGGCCCGGGTCAGGGGGTTGGTCTTGAACAGTTCGATCAGGTCGCCGTGGAAGGCCGCCGGCAAGCGCGTGGTGTCGTTGTTCCAGTAGAGGATGTCGAACACCGGCGGTTCGTTGCCCAGCAGGTAATTATTGACCCAGTAGTTCCAGATCAGATCGTTGGGGCGCATCCAGGCGAAGACCTTCGCCATGTCGCGGCCTTCCAAGACGCCGGACTGGTAGGAGCGGCGCTTGGCCGCCTCCAGGGTCTGCTCGTCGACGAAGAGCGCGACCTGGGTGTCGAGCTTGGTGTCCAACACGCTGACCAGCAGGCTTAGGGCCTTGACCTTCTGCTCGCCGATGGCGGCGTAGTGACCGAGCAGGGCCGCGGTGGTGATACCGCCGGAACAGGCGCCGAGCATGGTGACGTCCGGGCTGCCGGTGATGGCAATGATCACGTCTATGGCTTCTTTCAGGGCCTCGATATAGGTCGAGAGGCCCCATTCGCGCTGCGCCTTGGTCGGGTTGCGCCAGCTGACGATAAAGGTCTGCAAGCCATTGCGCAGGCAGAAGCGCGCCAGGCTCTTCTCCTGGGACAGGTCGAAGACGTAGAACTTGTTGATCTGCGGCGGCACCACCAGCAAGGGACGCTCATGGACCTGCTCGGTGGTTGGCTTGTACTGGATCAGTTCCAGCACGTTGTTGCGAAAAACCACCGAGCCCTCGGTCACGGCCAGGTTCTTGCCGACTTCGAAGGCGTCCATGTTCACCTGGCTCGGCATGCCGCCGTTGTGAACCAGGTCCTTGGCCAGGTGGGACAGACCGTCGAGCAGGCTCTTGCCGCCGGTTTCGAAGAAACGTTTGACCGCGGCCGGATTGGCCATGGTGTTGGTCGGCGCCATGGCTTCGGTCAACAGATTGATCACGAAGTGGCCGCGGCTGGTGTCGACATCGGACAGGCTGCTGTCTTCGACCCAGTCATGCAGCTCCTTGCGCCAGGCCAGGTAAGCCTGCAGGTAGCGTTTGTACAGCGGGTTCAGGCTCCAGGCGGGATCGAGGAAGCGGCGATCGCCTTCCTCGGGCTGCAAATCCGACTGGCCGAAGAGTACGTTTTTCAATTCCAGGATGAAATGAGTGACGTGTTTGGCGCTGTGTACCGGCTGTTTGACCGCCTGGGTCAGCACCATGCGGGCCGAGGTGAGGATATTTTTACCGCGCAAGCCGATGACTGGATTCAACGCCAGGGTATTTTCCGAGGCTTGGTGTTTCAGGTCTTCGTTGTTCTTGTTGGTCATCTACGACGCTCCATTGTCCTGAGACGAATACCGGCGTGCTGCTGTGCTCGGCGACACAGGGCTAAGGGCCTAGTACTGCTCGGGGTAAACCGGGTTAGCGGATTGCGGAAGATTGCGAAATCAGGCTCCGCGTCATTCATTGCACAGGGCCTTGCCAATGCATGGAATCTGCCAACTACTTGGTTACCCGAGTTTATGAGTTTGCGCAAGCGAACCCGGTAACCGGACACGCTATACGCCCCAGGAAGTATGACCGGCGGTATTAGAATGTGCGCCCTAACCTTGAGGCCCGAATGGGGTATTTGTGAGCTGCAACCCGGCCTCTGGTCTGTGCCAAGGGCCCGAAGCAGAGCGCTTGGCCGGTTGGTTTCGGTGCGCCTCGTGCGTTAGGCTTCGTTTGCTGAATACCGTGCTACAGCAACAGCTTGATCACCGACTCGCTGGGGTCGCGGCTTTTGCCCGCCTGGGCGAGGGCGGCGAGGTAGTCGGCCCAGAGGGATTCCTGGCGTTGCGCCAGCTCATGGAGGTAGTCCCAGGTGAACAGGCCGCTGTCATGGCCGTCGTCGAAGCACAGTTTTAGGGCATAGTTGCCGGCCGGTTCCACCCGTTCCAGGCCGACGCCGAGCTTGCCCGTTTGCAGTATGGGGTTGCCGTGACCCTGCACTTCGGCCGAGGGCGAATGCACGCGTAGAAATTCGGCGGGCAGGCTGTAGCTGATCTCGCCGTAGCGCAGTACCAGGGTCTTGGAGGTCTTGCGCAGTTCGATGGCGCTGGGGATAAGCATGGGCATAGAAATCAGTCTCAAGCTACAAGCTACAAGCTACAAGCTACAAGCTACAAGCTACAAGCTACAAGCTACAAGCTACAGCGGCGAGGGTATGGGGCCCCTCTTGCCGCTTGAGGCTTAGGGCATGAAGCTGCCGCTATTGCGGCAGTACGCCCCTTGCCGCTTGAAGCTTGCCGCTTATGGCTGCCGTTAAGCTTATAGCTGCCGTTAAAGAATATACCGCGACAGGTCTTCGTCCTGGGCCAGTTCGCCCAGATGGGCGTTCACATAGGCCGCGTCGATCAGGATCGGCTTGCCGTCCTGCTGGCCGGCCAGGTCGCCGGCGCTGAAGGAAACCTCCTCCAGCAGGCGCTCCAGCAGGGTGTGCAGGCGCCGCGCGCCGATGTTCTCGGTCTTCTCGTTGACCTGCCAGGCGATCTCGGCCAGGCGCTGGATACCGTCGGCGAGGAACTCGATCTGCAGGCCCTCGGTCTTGAGCAGTTCGCGGTATTGCTCGGTGAGCGAGGCATGGGGCTCGGTGAGGATGCGCTCGAAATCATTCGGGCTGAGGGCCTTGAGTTCCACGCGGATCGGCAGGCGACCCTGGAGCTCGGGCACCAGGTCGCTGGGCTTGCTCAGGTGGAAGGCGCCCGAGGCGATAAACAGGATATGGTCGGTCTTGACCATGCCGAGCTTGGTGTTCACCGTGCAGCCTTCGATCAGCGGCAGCAGGTCGCGCTGCACGCCTTCGCGGGACACGTCCGCACCGCCCATGTTGCCGCGTTTGGCGACCTTGTCGATCTCGTCGATGAAGACGATGCCGTTCTGCTCGACGGCCTCCAGGGCGCGGGCCTTGAGTTCTTCCTCGTTGACCAGGCGTGCGGCCTCCTCGTCGCGCACCAGCTTCAGGGCTTCCTTGACCTTGAGCTTGCGGCTCTTCTTCTTGCCCTTGCCCATGTTGGAGAACAGGCTCTGCAACTGGTTGGTCATTTCTTCCATGCCGGGCGGGGCCATGATTTCCACCCCGGCCGGACCCTCGGCGACTTCGATTTCGATCTCCTTGTCGTCCAGTTGCCCCTCGCGCAGGCGCTTGCGGAACAGCTGGCGGGTGTTGGAATCCTGGCTGGGCGCGGCTTCTTCCTGGAAGCCCGAGCGGGCCGCGGGCAGCAGGGCATCGAGGATGCGGTCCTCGGCGGCATCCTCGGCGCGGTGACGGACCTTGACCATCTCCTGCTCGCGCAGCAGCTTGATCGCGGCATCGGCCAGGTCACGGATGATCGACTCGACGTCCCGGCCGACATAGCCGACTTCGGTGAACTTGGTCGCTTCGACCTTGATAAAGGGCGCGTTGGCCAGCTTGGCCAGGCGCCGGGCGATCTCGGTCTTGCCGACGCCGGTGGGGCCGATCATCAGGATGTTCTTCGGCGTGACCTCGGCGCGCAGCTCCAGGGGCAGCTGCATGCGCCGCCAGCGGTTGCGCAGGGCGATGGCGACGGCGCGCTTGGCGTCATCCTGGCCGATGATATGGCGATTGAGTTCGTGGACGATTTCGCGGGGAGTCATGGACATGGGATTCATCGACCTCAGACAGCGAGGTCCAGCTCCTCGATGGTCTGGTTGTGGTTGGTAAAGACACAGATGTCGCCGGCAATGTTCAGCGCGGTTTCGGCGATATCCCGAGCGGACAGTTCGGTGTGCAGCAGCAGGGCGCGGGCGGCGGCCTGGGCGAAGGGGCCGCCGGAACCCATGGCCATCAGCCCATCCTCGGGCTCCACCACGTCGCCGTTGCCGGTGATGATCAACGAGGCATCCTTGTTGGCCACCGCCAGCATGGCTTCCAGGCGGCTCAGGGAACGGTCGGTGCGCCAGTCCTTGGCCAGCTCGACGGCTGCCCGGACCAGGTGGCCCTGGTGTTTTTCCAGCTTGCCTTCGAAGCGCTCGAACAGGGTGAAGGCATCCGCCGTGGCACCCGCGAAACCGGCCAGGACCTGGCCGTGGTAAAGGCGCCGGACTTTTTTGGCGTTGCCTTTCATCACGGTGTTGCCCAGGGATACCTGGCCGTCACCGGCCATCACGACTTTACCGTGGCGGCGCACTGAAACTATGGTGGTCAAGGGGAGAGTCTCCACGCGGGGGCGAAATGCCCTGATGCAGACTCATATGGGGCCGCGCGCCGGCATTTCAACCGGGCGCTGTCCCCTGGGGCTCAACGGCCCTGGCGCTGCTGTAACAACAGATTGCTGAAGCCGTTGCCCGCCAGCTGTTTTTGCGCCTGACTGAGTTGCTCGCGGCTGGCGAAGGGCCCGACCAGCACGCGGTACCAGACTTCCTCGCGCACGGTGCCGGACTCGACCTGCACGCTCTGGCCGAGCAGGATGATCTGCGCGCGGACCTTGTCGGCATCGCTCTGTTTGCGGAACGAGCCGGCCTGGAGGAAGAACTGGGCGGTGATAGGTGCCTTGGCGATCACGCTCGGGGCGGGTGGCGGGGTCTGGCCGTTGAGCGCGGCCTCGGCCCGGGCGGCATCGAGCTTGGCCGCTTCTTCCGGGCTGACCGCCACGGGCGGTTTTTCCGGCAGGGCGTCCGGCGGCACTATCACCTCGGACTCCGGCAGCAGGGTGTAGAAATCGTATTTCGGCTTGACCGGTTGCTGGGGCGTGCTCGCCTTGGGTTGCGGCTGGCTGCTGGTCGGGCGCGCGGTCTCGGGCTTGACCCGTTTGACGTCGCCCTGCCCGGGCTCGAGCTTCATCAGGAAGACCACGAAGGCGCCGACCACCAGGCCGCAGGCCAGCCAGACCCAGCCGGGAACGGCCTGGCGTTGGGCGGCCTGGTAGCGGCTGGCGCCGCGCTTGGGGGCGGGTTTTTTCTTCGCGGCCACCTTACATGCGCTCCAGGGTTTCCAGGCCGAGCAGTTCCAGGCCCTGCTTGAG